>JASFYV010000264.1:0-38925 GCA_045046925.1 Candidatus Marithrix sp.
TGATTTATAATTACTTATAAAATAACTAATATTTTCTTTATGATTCTGATTTATAATCAATTTTTCTATTTTAAGAGTTAATAGTGGGATAGGTTCATACGACTTACGAGTTTCAACTCATTATGATGAAGCTACGATTGAAATGATTGAGGTGACTGGAGCTGGTTCTTCCTCCTGTCCTGAGTTAAATCCGATTGAGTATATCTGGGCTAAGAAAAATTTCATCAAGAAAACGATTATATCTAATACAGAAGGACTCTATCAAACCATTGCCGATGCTTTAGAAACAATTTTGATGATGCACAAAATTCTATCAATCACTGTCTATGAAATTGTCCCTTACATAAGCGGTAAACACTATAAGGTGCATGACGCTATCGCTTATGCACCCTACCAAATCGTAATTTTATACGGCTTACGAGTTTGACCCATTTTTCATTGTTAGAAAAATTTAAGACTGAAGAAAAGTATTAATGCTCCAGAGGTAAATCCATGCACTATTGAAAATAATCGCAATACATTAGTTAATGTAGTTAGATCAAGAGGAATTATCTCTAGGTTTAAGCCAGATATTAACTCTTTTTCAATTTTAATATGTTCCTCTGCTAATTGTTTTGATAATGGTATAGATGTGAATACTAATACAAATAAACCACCATTGAATATGATTGGAAGAATCAACGAAAAATGAATGAATTCATTTGTTTCATTGGCAAAATAATAAGAGACGATCCAACCTGTAATAGCAAAAATGAACACACCGGCCTTTATAATTATGTCTATATAAAACTTGTAAAGTTCCACATCTTTATCATAATATTTCCATAATAGATAATTACGTGGTGAATATTTTTTTACTTCATCTATCTCACACATAACAGTTTCCTCTTAAGCTAATTGGAAAAATTCTAACTACTTATTATAAGGTATATTTGCCCTGTTATTCCTAAATATTAACCGATAAATTAAGCACATTAAACAAATATTTAATACACCTTTAAAATAACATCTTAATCCTGCTTAACTTTCATGTCAAACAAAGATTCTAATTTATTCACAGAAATGATTAATAATCCTATTGGAATTCATACCTTTATCGGTAAAATCAGTGATTATTCCATGAGCAGCTTTACGTCCAGCGACAATGGCTGTAACGATTAAATCTGGACTATTGGTATTATCGCCACCAGCATAAATTTTAGGGTTAGCTGTTTTGCCATTTGCATCGATTTGAATTGAACCATTTTCAGCAGTTGTTATACCAAAATCTGTCAGCCAAACAGCAAATTTATTAACTTGACCTATCGCATAAATAACTGTATCACAAGGAATTATTTGTAAAGTAGTCGGGGTGTTGAAAGCCATTGTTGTAGATTGATCGCTTTGCACCGGATTATGTTCAAATAGAAACTGGACTCCTTCATCTATAGCTGCTTGTATTTCTTTAGGAGAAGCTCGCAGTGTTTTACCACGATAAACTACTGTTACTTGTTTGGCTTGTTGTCTGATTGCAGACCTAGCACAGTCCATCGCAGTATCACCTCCACCTAAGACTAATATTTGTTTTCCAGTAATTTCAATAGAAAAATCAGAAGTTTTAGCAAGATACTCGATAGCACTAATATATTGGCCAAGAATCTCTAATTTTCGACTATGTTGTGATCCAGTTCCTAAAAATATAGCATCATTATTTGTTATTAACTCATGTAGCAAAGATTTATTAACTTTGGTATTTAATTGAAAAACTATACCTTGTTGTTCCAATAATTTATGACGACGTTCTAATATGTTTCTATCTAGTTTAAATGTAGGTACACCAGTAGCTAACAAACCACCAATCATAGGATTTTTATCAAAAATAGTAACATTATAACCAGCTTTATTTAATTCATCAGCACAAGCCAATCCGGCAGGGCCAGCTCCAATAATTGCAATATTCTTATGCTTATTTGGTTGTAATTCTGGCATCCAACCATTTTCTAATGCCATAGTTGCTAGAAAACGTTCAATAGTTCCAATAGTAACTGCACCACCAGGTTCTCTAGCCTTAGTGCATGAACCTTCGCAAAGCCGATGTTGTGGACATAGAGAACCACAAATTTCAGGAAAATTATTAGTGCTATGAGCAATTATGGCTGCTTGCTTAAAATCACCTAGAGCAACTTGTTCTAACCATTCTGGAATTCTATTGTGTAGTGGACAAGCATTGATACAACCTGGAAGACCACAATCTATACAACGACTAGCTTGCTGTTGAATTTTAGCTAATTCAGGTGTTATCGCTATTTCAGACCAGTCGTTTTTCCGTGTAGTTGCTGACCGATTAATTGGCTCTGCACGAATTGGTATAACTACTGGTTTACGTTTTAATAAATAGCTACCATTTTGTACTAAGGATTTTTGCAAATAATTGCGTATATCTTTGATTTCCAACGCATCGGTAGGACAAGATAATACACATCTAGCACAGCCCATACAATCTGCTAATCCAGTTACTCTGCCAGCTTTTTTGCCTTGTCGCCATACTGGAATTCCCATGTCACAAACTTGTTCGCAACGTTGGCAATCATTACATTTGTCTCGATCCATCTCAATGCCATAATAACCAATATGGTTTAATACACCAAAAGTAGCTCCATAAGGGCATAAATAACGACAATAAGAACGATTTCCTATGATGGGTGCAAGAAAAAATGTTCCAAAATAAGTGACAGCAACTAGTGCATAAAAACCGGTGACAAAGCTAATAGTCCAAGGAGTTGGCGGAAATTGGGTAACAATCATAATCCCCACATAATAACTGAAAAATGACCATTTAAAATGACGTAAATTCCAAGCTAAATCGGAACGTGGGGTTTTATTGCGAAATGAAAAACCAACAGTTTCTCGAATTGCTACACAAGGACAATTAAAACCACAGATAATTCGGCGACCAAACAGAAAAACTAAACCTAAAACTAAAAAGAAGGTCAAAGTACCAGGTATATGTAAAGCTGGAAATATTGGTTGAACCCATGGGAAGCCGATGTAAGGTTCATATATTCGATATAACCAAGGAATCATCCACCAAAACACTGTTATCATAAATACTAATATTATCAATCTTTTACGAGTGTAATAATTCTCTTCCGCTATTATTCGCCATACTCCAAAACCTAAGATCACTAAATATTCAGTATAACGATTGAGCCAAACTGGATTCTCGAACCAAAATAACCAAGTTCCATTTAACCATCCAACAAATGCTAAAGTAAAAGCTAACATGCTAAATATTTGAATTACTACACTATAACGGCCTGGCATTAAACCCTGCTGCATAGCATTCATAGTTCTAGGTTGACGAATAATTTTAGAATTCATATTTAATAGATTGCAACTAAGTAATTTATGTTACGAATTTAATTAAGAATTAAGAATTACTATAATATGATTTTTGATGATGGTGAGTATAAATGGCTAAATCTTGGGCTGCTCTAGCTCCAAACAACTCTATGTATGCTGGATGTTTGGTAACTATTTCTGGATGTCCGGAACAACATATGCTTTGGTTTAAACAGATAACCTTATCAGTAGCTGCCATAACTAAATGTAAATCATGTGATACCATCAAAATACCACAGCCATATCGGTTACGAATTTGGGCTATCAATTCATATAATTCATACTGCCCAGCTATATCAACTCCTTGAATAGGCTCATCTAACACTAATAAATCTGGTTCACGTAATAAAGCTCGAGCTAATAATACTCTACGCATCTCTCCACCAGAAATATTTTGGAGTGGGCGATTTAATAATCCAGTTATTTTAACTTCTTCAAGAATAGGTTGAATGTTTTTTTTAACTTTACCTAAATTGATAAATTTGGCTACTGTCAATGGTAATACCGGATCAATAGTCAAATGTTGTGGCATATAACCGATACAAATATTACTTTGTCGAACTATTTTACCTTGTTGTGGAACTGATAGACCTAAGACTACTCGGACTAAAGTAGATTTACCAGCTCCATTTGGACCAATTAAAGTAACAATTTCACCACGTTGTACTTGTAATGATACATTTTTTAGAGCTGTATGCTGTTGGAATTTTACTGATATATTGTCCGCTTGTACTAGAATATTATTCTTACATTTTGTAGGATCGTTGCTTGTCATCTTGTTCTGGTATGCGTAATTGCCGTTCAGATTCTGGTTTGGCAAGTTGTTCACGTAAATAATTAGCTCGTTCAACTATGGTAGGCGGTTTTTCTGGTTGCAATCGGAAAAATCTGGTAAACCAGTTCGGCCCATCTCCAATTTCCATATCTTTTTGTAAAGCTAATTCATAATCAGATAAAGCTTTTGGATAATTTCCCATCCAGTCATGTAATATACCCCGATTGGCATAAGTACCAGCAAAATCAGGTTGGTTTGCAATGGCAGCATCAAATGTGCGTAATGCTTCGGAATAACGTTTTAGTTGTAATAAGCTACGAGCTTTACCACGCAAGGCATGAATATGATTAGGGTCTTCATACATTGCCTGTTGATAATATTGTAAAGCTCGTTCATATTCTTCATCTTCAAATTGATTATTAGCAGCTAAATAAGCTTGATCACCAGGATTAATCTCAGTATTAATAAAACTATCGTAAACAGTCCAACTAACCCAAGCTATTGTTAGTACAATCGCAGTCCATTTTAAACTCGAATATAAGCGATCATCCATAATTTGGAATTCCAATTGAATTAATATTGAATAAAATAGAAAACAAAATTACGATAAACAAAGATATAAAACGAGCTCTAAACAATTGACCATTAATTTCCTCTTGAGAGAGTTCTCGATTTAGCTTACGTTGCAAACGACGTACACTCATAGTCCAAATTATTTTACTAACCGGAAAAAACAATAAAAATGCTAGTATGATAATAGAAAAAATAAAATACAACATATTGATTAACTAAAGTTACACAAAGATTAATTAAGAAAAAAGATTAGATAGACTTACTTAAAATTCATCAAAAATAGTCTTGAGAACTTTAAGATATGATTTGGAACGCAAAGTAAATAATTATTAACTAATATTTACGCAGAATGATTACTAACCATCCCTATCCCCTCCTAACGATCAATACCATTAAGTTAAGGGCGAACACATAAGTTCGCCCCTACAATATTGAAATATATTACATTTTGTAGGGGCAGACCTGCGTGTCTGCCCTTAACTTATTGGGAACTAGTAATTGATTACTCCCCTCCTTAATAAGGAGGAGTCGGGAAAGGTAGATTTCTGCATAACATCAGTTAGAATTTTGCTTAGGAGCAATCTAACTAGCATCTTGTTTCCGTAGTAAATAATTCAAGATAGGTGGAGTTAGCAAAGTAGTTAAAATTACCATGATGATTACCACTGAGAATAATTCATCAGAAATTACTCCAAGTTGCTTACCAATCATAGCGAAAATCAATCCAACTTCACCACGTGGAGCCATCCCCCAACCTATAATCCACTTATTTACTCCTGGACCAGCAACTAAACCAGCAGCTAACTTACCAATAAATGCTATCACAGTAATTATCAAAGCAATAACCACAATTTTAGGATCAGATAAAGTTGCTAGATTTACTTGCATTCCAGTTACAATAAAGAATAATGGTACCAAAAAATCACCCAATGGAGCTATTAAGCGATCTAAATGTTGGTCATTAAACTTTTCTAATTCTATATTTACATTATCACGAGTATTTTTATCTGCATCTACCATTGCAGCTTGTATATTTTTATTAATCTCAGGATCATCAAATACTTTAAAATGTACTGGTTCTAACATTAATCCAGCAGCAAATGCACCTACAATTGGAGCTAAACCGGCTAGATGAGCTAGATAAGCAAATAATAAACATAAAATTATAGCTATAGAAAATTTCATCCCATGACCACTATGAATCATAGAAAATAATCTATTTACTAAAGGAGCAAAAAAACTACCCAATACCAAAGCTCCAACTAAAAAAATAACTGCCTTTAGAGTAATCCAACTAATAGAAGGGTCTGGTATTATATAAGGAAAATCTGCTACTACTTCAAAAGTAGGCAAGACTGTGACAGCACCAGTAATAACAATCGCTGATACAACTGCCAAAATAATCAATCCCATCACATCATCAATAACTGCTGCTCCCAACACGATCTGGGCTTCTTTAGTTTGCAATTTATTTAAATCTTTAAATACCCGACCAGTAATTCCAACTGAAGTAGCTGTTAAAGTTGCTCCTAAAAATAAGTAAGCATTGGGATCGAGACCCGGCATTAATAACTTACCAGCTACATAGCCAAGAGCAAAAGGAGTAACTACCCCAACACATGCTACCCAAAGTGCTTGTAAACCTACTTTTTTCATCTCTTCAATATAGGATTCTAAACCTATTTGAAATAGTAAAATAACTACACCTAATTCAGCGAGGAATAGGATAATTGGGTCGTGTTTCATTGGTTCAAACCAGCCGAAACCAATTAAAATTATATTACCCAATAAAACTCCCATTACCAATTCACCCAATACTGCTGGCTGTTTAATTTTTTCAATAAAACTAGAAACTTTAGCTAATAATAATAAGACTGCGATCCATAAAAAATATTCAGGAATTTTAGAATTGCCACCACTAGCATATGCCATTGGCATTAAAAACATCAACAACATCAGTCCCCAAAGTTGGAACCGTTTATTTAGATTAATTCGTAAATTTTTCATAATGTTACTCTCAAATGAAAATTATAATAATTCTTAATATGAATACTTAATCCTTAAAAAGCTTTTGAGTTTAGGTTTTAATTAAGAATTAAGAATTATAGCATTAAGAATTAACCACGTCGCATTACACCACCAGCATCAGGATTACCACCGCCATGAGTAAAAGCATGAGCTAAATATTCTGGCGGACTCGTACCTAATAATTGATATAAACGAGTTAAATGTAAGCGATATAAATGATCAAAATCCTGCACTGCTTCACTTGGGTTTTCACCACCAAACCACCAACACCAATCAGAACCTTCACAAATTGCTAGTTGGCGTGCAGCAGCTTCTTGTTGTTCTGAAGTCAAAGTAGATATTATTTGATTAAATTTATGTTTAGCTTCGATCAACATTTCCCAACCTCTATTCTTATCTGGGTCTCCAATCCAAGTAGAAAATGTACCATAAACCCAGCTACCAGCTACTAGATTTTTTAATTTAGCAGATTCTATCTCAAGACATTTGCTAAAAGTAGTCAATTCTAATTTATCATTACTAGATAACTGTTCATATAAAGCACTAAGGAAATAGTAAGCATTGTTCGGAAAATATTCCCAAGCATTTTCACCATCTAAAATAATACTAACAACTTTAGCTTCATTATTGCTAGTTGCAATTCCTTCTAAATGATGAATAAAATTACTTACTGCATCATCACCATGCCAGTTGGAATATTCAAAACCAATTAAATCTGACAGGTTATCGTCACGGAAAAAACAGTGTACTGAACTATCAGGTAAACTATATGGTTGATGTGATGATAAATTTTCTAGTCCAGATTTATGTAAACTATTACGCAATACACCACCACCACTGGCAATCCATTTAATGTTATGCTCTTCTAACAATCGTACTGTAGCTTCACTAACACCACCTTCGGAAGGCCAACAACCTTGTGGAATAAATCCAAAATGTTTTTCAAATACCTTAATACCTTTTTTAATATGCCACTCAACTCGTTCTTTACCATCAGGATATTTACCTACATTAGGCAAAGTAATATCTGGCATTGCTTCTTTAGCTGAATCAATATCCAACATCAATGGCATGATAGGATGTGCATATGGAGTAAACGATAGTTCCACTTGACCACTTTCGGCTAAAACTCTATAACGAGGAATTATACTACCTAATAACTCACCTATAATTTCTAATAATTGCAAACGATCTGCTTTGCTAAACCTATGACCTTTTTCAATTAAAAATTTTACTCTAGCGTCGGTACGGTGAACAGTTTCTCCTAACCAAGCTAAATGATACCACATCAATAAATCGATTAGATATTGTTCATCTAAATAGGCCAAAATTTTAGGATTTTGCTTGATTATAATTACTAGTTCAGTTAATTCTTGATAAGGTTTAAAACGTTTAATTAACCGTTCTTCATTTGCTCGCATACACTGTTCAATCAAAACTAAACAAGCATTTGCTATTTCTCGATGTTCAGAATTTACCGTTTCAATATTTTCAGTATTGTGTAGTTTTTGACCTATAAAAGGAGTATAAACTTGGTCACTATTTAATGCTGCCAATAAAGGATCAAGGATAGGAGTTTGATTACGCAAAAATGCTTGAATTTGTTTTACATAATCATCAATTTGTTCTATCAAAGTAGGAGCAAAATTTACCACTGCACAGGCATTAGGTACTGCCTCTAAATGAGCTGCCATATCAACATAATCTTTAATTCCATGCAAATAAGTCCATGGTAATTTATACTGGTTACTACAGGAATCAAAATATGCTGGCTGGTGCATATGCCAACATAATACTACTTTTAATTTTTCAGACATTAGTTAATTGATTAATTTAAAAAAATATAGGAATTTATAATTAGTTGTATCCCCCATAGTGGGAATAATACTTTAAAGTTATAATTTTTGATTCTATTGCTTTACAGTAAACCAATCCAATTTTTCTCGCAATTTTACCACATCACCAATAATAATTATACTCGATAGTTTAATATCAGCTTTAGCCACAATATCTGGTAAAGTTTCTATAGTCCCGATTAAAACTCGCTGATCTTGAGTAGTAGCTTTCTGCACTAGAGCTGCCGGTTTGTTAGCTGGCATGCCATGCTTAATCAACTCTTTAGTGATAATTGGTAATCCACGTAAACCCATATAAATCACCACTGTTTGATTAGGTTGGGATAACGCTGTCCAATTTAAATTCATGGTATTATCTTTCAAATGACCAGTGACAAACATACAAGATTGAGCATGATCCCGATGAGTTAAAGGAATACCAGCATATGCTGAACTACCAGTAGCAGCAGTTATCCCTGGTACTACTTGAAATGGAATGCCCTCATCCATCAAAGTCTCAATTTCTTCTCCTCCTCTACCAAATAAAAATGGATCACCACCCTTTAAGCGTAAAACTCGTTTACCCTGTTTGGCCAATTTAATTAATAATTTATTAATTTCATATTGAGGAACCACATGATTAGTCGGTGCTTTACCAACATAAATTCGTTCCGCTTCAAATCGTACTAAATTCAATACTCCTTCTGAAACCAAACGATCATATAATACTACATCAGACTGTTGCATAAGTCGTAAAGCTCGAAAAGTTAGTAAATCTGGGTCACCAGGGCCTCCACCAACTAAATAAACTTCACCTTGTCCGTCTGGTTCAGCAATAGTTTTAGTCAATAATTTTTCTATTGCTTGAGTTGCTACATCTTTATTACCAGCTAATAATGATTCAGCAATTGAACCTTGTAAAACTTTTTCCCAAAATCTACGCCGCTCATTAAAAGGTAGATATTGTTTTACTTTGGCACGAAAACTTGCTACAAATTCCGCTAATTTTCCATAATTTGCTGGAATTACTGATTCTAAACGAGAGCGTAATAAGCGAGCTAAGACTGGAGATGTTCCACCAGTAGATACAGCAATTTGTACTGGTGAACGATCAATGATAGACGGCATAATAAAAGTACATAGTTGAGGCTGGTCTACTACATTAACTGGAATCCCCTGAGTTTGTGCTAATTGTGATACTTGTTCATTAACTATTTTATCATCAGTAGCAGCTATAACTACTCGGTATTGATGTAAATCGGTTAATTCAAAATTACTTGCTAAGTGAATAATACGTCCAACATTGGCCCATTCGACCAGTTGTTCAGTTAATTGAGGTGCAACTACAGTAACAAGTGCTTGGGCTCGCAATAATAATTCAACTTTACGAGCTGCTATAGTACCACCCCCAACAACCAATCCAGGCTGATTACGGATATTTAAAAAAATTGGCAAAAAGTTCATATTTTAGGAATTATAAATAGTTACTTCTGGAATTAGAAACTCGAAACATTAAATCTATATATTATACAATATGTCTAACAATTTAAAGAAAGTAGACTAAAGTTCTTTACTTTTACACTATATTATAATATTATGTCATTCTTGAGCAATGCTAATTTTTGATAGAAGCTCTATCTTAAATTACCTTTATTAGATTTGTTTAAACAATTACAGGAACAGAAATAAATGGCTAATTTTGATCAAGAACTGGACGCTAGTGGTCTTAACTGTCCTTTGCCTATCTTACGAGCTAAAAAAACTCTCAATGGCATGGAAAGTGGACAACTTTTGCGTATAATCGCAACTGATCCAGGTTCAGTTAAGGATTTTGAGGCATTTGCCAAACAAACTGGAAATGAATTGATGGAATCCGGTGAAGAAGGTGGTAAATACACATTCTTGCTCAAAAAGAAATAATATACTGCAACTTAATTATGAGGGCATTTCATGTCTGATGAAAAAAAACTTGCAATTATTGCAACTAAAGGTTCCCTTGATTGGGCCTACCCGCCTTTTATTTTAGCATCTACTGCAGCAGCATTAGGATATCAAACGCAAATATTTTTTACTTTTTATGGTCTTGAATTATTAAAAAAAGATTTAAATTTGCAAGTTACCTCCTTAGGTAATCCAGCAATGCCAATGCCAGTGCCAGTACCAGTAATTATACAAACCATACCTGGTATGCAGGCTATGATGACTAGTATGATGAAGAAAAAAATGAAAAGCAAAGGAGTTGCTAGTATTGAGGAGTTACGTGATTTAAGCATAGAAGCTGAAGTAAAAATGGTCGCCTGTCAAATGACAGTAGATTTATTTGAATTTGATACCAAAGGTTTTATTGATGGTATTGAATATGGAGGAGCTGCAACTTTCTTTGAATTTGCTGGCGAATCTGATGTTTGCTTATATATATAATTAGTTTTTACCAACTTACCTTTAAGTCACAAATATTCCTATAGAATTATGTGACTTCTATTAAGTTGGATATTCTAATTTCCCACCTAAATATCCTAATTTTTTAAATCTTAATACAACCAAGTATTTGTATATTATTGATAATTGTCATAGTTTACAAAGAAATCTATTGCTTTATTCCTTGCAAAATAATAAGTTATTAAAAAATATCCTAACTGTTATAAAAATATAACTTAAATTCCAACCCAATTTTTTAAGTATAGATATGTAAATTTTTACTGCTAACAAGGATTACTATCTTCTATAACACGATCATTATGTGTATTCCATATATCCCATTAATAACTATATCAATCCAGATAAATATAGTAGTAAAACATAATAAATGAATAGATAAAAAAGCTATGTTTTTCTAGAAAATACCCCAAATATTAAGTCAGATTATTTAAGGAAATATATAAAATTGAAAATTTATCAAACTATTATATTTATTGCTTTTTGTTGGATAGGAACTAGCTATGCTATATCGTCTAATATTGCTGATAAACTTGATATTAAAGCAATCAAAAGTATTTATTTGACTCAAATGGAAAACAAATTTAGGGCTTTTATTGTCGTACAATTTAGCAGTTCAGCTTCTATAACCATGAAATTTAAAAATTCAAACTTTCTCATAAATTTTCAAGATGATAGAGGAGCTGATGTGTTTTTAGGTAAAACCCAGCCAGAAACAATCCTATTTCCAGCGAGTGAAAATGGAATTGATAGCTTAATAGAAAAAAAACTAGAAGTATTTGTAGGAGATAATAATCTTGACACTATCAATCGATTAATGAATTTATTCAATCTAATCGGTAATCCTGACTCAGAGTTTGCAATGATACTATCTGGAACTACTGAAGTTGGAACTAAAACTAAACGTGGTTGGTTGTATCAAGGTCAAGTTAAAATAGAAGATTTCATTTTTTACCCAACTATTCAGCGAGAAGTTTTATTTAAATAACTAGTTTATAACTTTAACCATACTGGAACATAAATCCAACACCTTCATATTTAAATCCGAGATTTGATTATCAAACCAAGTAGCATCATCTAAAGTACGCAACCAAGTTAACTGCCGTTTGGCTAACTGACGAGTAGCTATAATTGCTTTCTCAGGTAAATCAGCATAGGCCAACTCACCTTCTAAATAATTCCAAACCTGCCGATAACCAACACAACGCATAGATGGTAAACTAGTATTTAAATCTGGCCGATTAAATAGCCGTTCCACTTCCTCAATAAAACCTTGTTCTAACATAATATTAAACCGTTTAGCAATATTTTCATGTAAAATACTACGTTCAGTTGGAGCTAGTATTAATTTTATAGTAGGATATAACCAACGTTGGACTTTGGTTTCAGAACGCCAAGCTGTTATACTACGCCCTGATGCAATATAAACTTCTAATGCTCGTTGAACTCTTTGAGAATCATTGGGATGAATTTGTTGAGCAGCTTGTGGATCAATGGTAGTTAACTGTTGGTGCATTGCTGGCCAACCTATTTTTTCTGCTTGCTCGTTTAAAGTTTGACGTATTGCAGGATTGGCAGTTGGAAGTTCTGATAAACCCTTAATTAAACTATTAAAATATAACATCGTTCCACCAACTAATAACGGTATTCGGCCAGCAGCATGAATCGCTTTAATTTCAGCATGAGCATCTTCAACGAATTGAGCTACTGAATAATTATTTATCGGATCACGAATATCAATCAAACGGTGTGGAGCCATAGCTAAAATTTCTGCGGTTGGTTTTGCTGTACCAATATCCATTCCTCGATAAACCATTGCTGAATCAACACTGATAATATCGCAAGGAAGGTGTTTAGTAAGAAATATAGCTAATTCGGTCTTACCTGATGCGGTTGGTCCCATTAAAAAAATACAAGGCAATTTCATGTTGACTATAATTTATAAGAATTTAATAATAATTTTATTTAGCATCCCAATAGTTACTTTGGGACAAAATTTTGAAGCAAATCTTAATAAATTACAACTTGCTTTAGAAGATAATAATTTAAATACTGAACAATTAGTTGATATTAAGTTACAACTAGCAAACACCTATCAAAATTTAGGTCTGTCACAACAAGCACTTACACTATTGTTAGCAACTGAAAAAATTCCAAAATCGGATTTATTAAACAGTAAGTTATATAGTTCATTAAGTGATATCTATTTAGCGATTCATCAAGATAATAAAGCTCGTAACTATATTGATAAAAGCTTACAATTATTACCACGCAATACTCCATCTCTCATTCATGCAGCAATATTAAACAATTTAGGCAATGTTTTAATTATAGAAGCTTATTATACTAAAGCTATTAAAGCCTATTCTAAAGCTCTTAATTTAGCCAAAAAATCTAATATACTTAGCGGACGTATTGCTATTAATATGGCTCAGGCTTATTTTGAAAATAAACAATTAAACAAAGCGATTTATACATTATCAATTGCCGAACAATATTTTGCTTTATTACCAGATGAATATTTTAAGATATTTGGATTAGTTGGAGTTGGAAAGTTAGCTATTCAACTAGCGAATGAAAAAATTGCATATAAAACCCTTAATAACGCTTTACAAATTGCCAAACTAACCAAATATAATCGTTTGATTTCTTATTCTTATGGATTTTTAGGTAATTTATATGAAAAACAACAACGTTATACTGAAGCATTACAATTGACTAGGAAAGCTATTTTTTTTGCCAAACTTGATTCTAGTTCCTTCTTTAGCCAGCAAAATCAAGCCTCAGAAATTTTATATCGTTGGCAATGGCAATTAGGACGACTTTTTAAGGCTCAAAATAATATAGATGCTGCTATTGGGGCTTATCGACAGGCAGTTAACAGTTTACAACCAATTCGACATGAAATAGCAATCGGTTATCGAAATGATGAGTTATCTTTCCGGGAACGAGTAGGGCCAATTTATTTTGGATTAGCTGATTTATTATTACAACAAGCAAGTACTCAAATAGATTTAAAAGCTGCTATTGATATTATAGAAATTTTTAAAACTGCGGAATTACAAGACTATTTCCAAGATGATTGTGTAACTAAGTTATCTAAGAGTTTATGGGATAAAGATATTGCTAATAACATTGCCGTATTTTATCCAATTATATTGCTAGATCGTATCGAAATTCTAGTCAAAATATCTCAAAATATTTTCCGATTTACTTTACCTATTTCGGCAGAAAAATTAAAGGACGAAGTTAATGAATTTAGATTTGAGCTTGAAGATTATAGTACTTCTAATTTTTTACCTTATGCCCAACGTTTATATAACTGGATAATTTCACCTTTTAATAATTTGCTTTTTACAAAACAAATAGACACGTTAATTTTCATTCCAGATGGTGTATTGCGGACTATTCCATTTGCAGCTTTACATGATGGTAAAAACTTTCTAATTTCTAAATATGACATTGCGGTAAATCCTGGTCTAAATTTAAATGGAGTTAAAAATGTAAAACCAGCAAAAATTTTACTAAGTGGTTTATCAGTGAAAATTCAAGGATATACTAAGCTATCAGCAGTGAAAAATGAAATAGAGGTTATTGGTAAATTATACCATAAAAATGCTAATAAATTATTAAATCAGAAATTTACCATAAATAATTTTACTAATAGTTTGGAAACAAATAATTATTCTATTTTACATATTGCTTCGCATGGCCAATTTGATAGTGACCTTAATAAAACATTTTTATTAGCTTATGATGGTAAAATAACTATACGCAAATTGGAAAAATTAGTCAGACTTAGCAAACGTCGAGCTGAACCCTTAGAATTATTAACATTAAGCGCTTGTCAAACAGCAGTTGGGGATGATCAAGCAGCATTAGGTTTGGCTGGAATTGCTCTTAAAGCAGGAGCTAAAAGTGCATTGGCTAGTTTATGGTCGATTAATGATGAAGCTACCACAATATTGATGCAAATATTTTATCAGCAATTACAAATATCAAAAATATCTAAATCTAAAGCTCTGCAAATGGCACAATTAAACTTATTAAAATATCGTAGTTATAAACATCCAGCATATTGGGCATCATTTTTGCTGATTGGGAATTGGCAATAGATATTAAAATAGATGATGATATTTATCAATTACAATACTTTTCAATAACTTTCCATAAACTTTTAAATTTACATGATTCTTAGCTTAATAAGCAAAGTCTGTTTTTTAGTCATGTTGCTATTTGCCAGCTCATCTTTTCCAGATGTTATCTTTGATGGTAGTTTAGGCCCTAAAACTAATCTACAAGGCCCACAATTTAAGATTAATGCCAGTTATGGACAATTACGTGGTAATAATTTATTTCATAGCTTCCAACAATTTAATCTGAATCAAAATGAAATAGCAACATTTTCTGGGCCAGATACAGTTATAAATATAATAGCTCGAGTGACAGGTGGTGAAAGTTTTATTGATGGTACTGTACATTCTATAATTCCTCAAGCTAATTTATATCTACTTAATTCCAAAGGATTTTTATTGGGAAAAAATGCTAAACTTGATCTAAATGGTTCTTTTTATCTTAGTACAGCTAACCAATTATATTTAACTAATGAAGTATTTTCCTCTCAATTAGATCAATCAAGTATTTTGACTAGTAGCCCACCTTCAGCTTTTGGTTTTTTAGATGATGGAACAGCGACGATTAGAATCCAAGAAAGTAAATTGGTAGTTGCTAAAAATAAAACTTTATCAATTTTGGCTAACGATATAGATATAAATGGTGGTCGATTACGAGCAACTTCTGGCCGGATTAATTTAGCAGCTATCAATGAAAATAACTTAGAAATAATTCCCCATGGATTTAATATTAACAAAGAGGCACAATTTGGTAGTATTACATTACAAAATAACTCTACAATAGATGTGGGAAAACAAGGAACTGGTGACATTTACATTAGTGGTGGACAATTTTTATTATACAATAAAAGTGCTATTGTTACCAATACCGAAGTTGGAACTAATAGTGGAGTAATTGATATTAATGTAGATTATCTGTTTTTAGATCAAGGAGCAAATATAGAAAGTCGAGCTTTTGATATTGATCAGAAAGGTAATAATATTATTATCAATGCCACTGAGACAATAAGTTTAATAGAAGGTAGTAAAATTAGGACTAGTTCACTTAGCAGGAAAGATCAAGCTGGTAATGCTGGTAATATTATTTTAAATGCCAAACAATTAAATTTATATGATGACAGTTTAATCAGTACTACAACTTATGGCCCAGGATTTGGTGGTAATATTAATATTAATGCTGTTGAAGATGTCAATATTAGTAATTCAATTATTCAGGCTAGTTCTAAACCTAGTAAGATTAATAGTAATGCAGGTAATGCTGGCCAAATTATGATCACTGCAAAAAACTTAAATCTATTTGGGAATAATGGTAAAATAGATAATAATACGCTTGGGACTGGACAAGGTGGTAGTATTATTCTTAATATAACTAACAAATTAAATATTAACGATGGATTAATTTCTGCTGATAGTTTGATAGGTTCTGGTAATGCAGGAAGTATTAGATTAAATACTGCTATTTTGGAAATGAATAATGGAACTATTTCTACTGCTACAAATAGAGCTAGAGGGGGAAATATTACAATAAACTCTCAAACATTATTGAATTTAAATAACAGTAGACTGACTGCTAAAGTTAGTGGAGGATTTGGGAATGGAGGTAATATTGCAATAGGTAACCCACGTTTTTTCCATATGCAAGATAGCTCTATTAAAGCTGATGCTAGTGGTGGCAATGGTGGAGTGATATTAATTATTACCGGAACTCCGAAAGATGTTTATAATAGTGAAATTACCGCTTCCTCTGAAACCGGGATTAATGGGGGAATTAAAATTGATGGGATTTATGATGTAGATGTAACTACTTTACCAATTGATTTTTTGGATGCTAGTACTCTTATAAAACATAATTGTATTGCAAATAGTAGTAATGATTATAGTAGCTTTTTTATCAAAGGTCGAGGTGGTTTACCCAATGCCCCAGATGATTTACAAACTTATATTCCTCAATAACTGAAGTTACACTACCCCTACATAACATGATAACTTGTATGGGCATTGTGATTGCCCTTAACATTAATAGCATTATAGCTTAGAAAGGATGAGGGAGGTTATACAAACGGGAAACCATATTATATCAGTTTATAAATGCAATGATCTCTTGACAAGATTTATCTATAATTACTATAATAATCTTAAGATTTAATATTGGTATTGTTTTTATATCAGAATAATTTTAAACAAATTTAAGTAAATGAGGCAGTTTGTGATGTGGGTTATTAAGGTAATTTTATTAAGTATACTTTTTTTATTCGTATTATTAATAGTTATTATTACCGGTTGCAATTTATGGGTAGAATTACAAACTCAAGACCGTCTTTACTCTGATATAAATACTGTTCCAACTAAAAAAATTGCCTTATTATTAGGCACTGTAAAACGTTTAAAACATGGTGATATTAATTCTTATTTTCAATATCGGATTGATGCCACTGTAAAACTATATAAAGCTGGTAAAGTTAGTCATATTCTTGCTAGTGGTTCTAATCATACCTCATATTATAATGAACCTATAGACATGCAAAAAGCTCTTATAGCAAGAGGTATTCCAGTTCAAGCAATTACTTTGGATTATGCTGGTTTTCGTACTCTTGATTCTGTAGTTCGTTGCAAAGAAATTTTTTCTCAGGAAGATGATATCATTATAGTTTCTCAACCATTCCATAATAAACGAGCCTTATTCATAAGTGATTATTATAACATTAAAGCTATAGGTTTCAATGCCAAAGATGTACCACTTCGTAATGATATTAAAACTCCAATCCGAGAATATTTAGCTCGTTTTAAAGCTGTATTAGACCTATATATTCTAAAAACCCAACCAAAATTTTTAGGCGAAAAAGTTAAGATTAATTTTAATCAAATTAAAAAATAATAGATTGTATTTAAACAATTTAATAAAAAATTATTCCTAATAATACTCTAAACCCCAATCATATATACATATTACAATTTGCTTAAGTAATAAAAACTGATATAATCAATTCTATAATTAATAGTTTTAGGAAGTGCCAACTTCTACCTTTTAGTATATATCATATATGTCCTTTCAATTAACAGACCGTTTTGACCGTAAAATAACCTATGTACGCATGTCAGTTACAGATCGTTGTGACTTTCGTTGTGTTTATTGTATGGGCGAAGAAATGACTTTCTTGCCACGACCACAAGTACTAACTTTAGAAGAATTAGAATGGTTAGGACGTGCATTCGTGGAATTAGGAGTAACTAAAATTCGTTTAACTGGAGGCGAACCTTTAGTACGCTCCAATATATTAAGATTATTTCAACAATTAGGAAAATTAACTGGTTTGGATGAATTAGTGTTGACGACCAATGGTTCTCAACTAGTTAAAATGGCTCAACCACTTAAAGATGCTGGGTTAAGACGAATTAATATTAGTCTTGATACCTTAAAACCAGACCGATTTCAAAAGATAACTAGAGCCAATAAACTCGAAATTGTATTACAAGGAATTGAAGCAGCAATTAAAGCAGGTTTTCAAGGAATTAAACTAAATGCAGTAATTTTAAAAAATCGTAATCATGATGAAGTGATTGATTTAGTAAAATTTGCGATTGAACGTAAAATAGATATTAGTTTTATTGAAGAAATGCCATTAGGCACGATAGGTAGCCATAATCGGGCTGAAGCATTTTATTCTAGTGATCAAATTCGTAGTGATTTAAGACAAGTGTTTAATCTAATAGCTTCTACAGAAACTACTACTGGCCCTTCCAAATATTACCGTATTCCTCAGACTAATACTAAAATTGGTTTTATCTCTCCACATAGTCATAATTTTTGCGACACCTGTAATCGAGTACGAATAACAACAGATGGACATTTACTGCTATGCTTAGGTAAAGAGTATTCAGTCAATTTGCGAGACGTGATACGTCAATATCCTAACGATTTAGAAATTTTAAAACAAACTATCATAAATGCAATAGCTTATAAACCTAAAGGTCATGATTTTGAGCTAGATCGAGAACCACAAATCATGCGTTATATGAACGTTACCGGAGGTTAGTTTGTATTTAAGTTACCATCGGATCCCAATAATTATACATGATATTTGTATGGTTGCCATAGCTTGGACTTTAGCAATTATATTACGTTATGATCTACCTTTAGAACCTGATGTTGCAGTTGTTTTTTGGCAAGTTTTACCAATCGCTATAGCAGTCCAAAGTTTAGTACTATGGTACGGTGGCTTATACAAAGGAGTCTGGAGATTTGCTAGTTTACCCGATCTAGTTACCATATTGCGAACCTCAATTATCGGGACTTTTATCCTTGTATTAGTCCTAGTATTTTTCAATCGTTTAGAATTCATCCCTCGTTCCTCTCTATTATTTTATCCATTTCTATTAATATCCTTATTGGGTATGCCACGTCTATTGTATCGTCTTTGGTATGAACATTCGTTCGAATTTTTATTAACTGATAACAGTAAACCACAGCGAGTTTTAGTCTTGGGGGCTGGTAGCTCTGGCGATATGCTAGTACGTGATATGTTACGCAATCGTGGTAGTGGTTATATGCCAGTGGGTTTTTTAGATGATAGGTTACATGGTAGTAAAGTACAAGGTGTACCAGTATTAGGAGCTATAGATAAACTATCAGAAGTTATTGAATCAATAGAAGTTGACATAATCATAATAGCTATGCCATCTGCCAATGATGAACAAATGCGTAGAATTATGGAATTATGTGAACAATGTAGCATACCAGTTAGAACCTTGCCTAAATTAGATCGAGTTATCAATCAATCGGTAAATATCAATGATTTACATGCAGTGGCAATTGATGATTTGTTGGGTAGAGAAAAAATTCAACTAGATTGGCAAATTATAGTAGCTGGTTTGCATGCTAAAATAGTGATGGTAACTGGTGGTGGCGGTTCAATTGGTTCTGAATTATGCCGGCAAATTGCTAAACTAACTCCAACTACTTTAGTGATTGTGGAACGATGTGAATTTAATTTGTATAAAGTAGAAATGAAATTGCGGCAGGAATTTCCAGATTTAGTCTTACATGCTCGTTTAGGAAATATTGCCGATGCCATTGCAATGCGACATATTTTACAACATTATCAACCAGATATAGTATTTCATGCGGCGGCTTATAAGCATGTTCCAATGTTGCAATCCCAAGCCAGAGAAGCTGTATGTAATAATATTTTAGGCACTCAAATACTAGCTAAAGCTGTGGTAAATCAAGGTTGTAAAGCTTTTGTAATGATCTCTACCGATAAAGCTGTTAATCCGGCCAATATTATGGGAGTAACTAAACGGATAGCAGAAATAATTTGTCAAACAATGAATAATCATAGTAAAACTCATTTTATCACGGTTCGATTTGGCAATGTATTAGGTTCTGCTGGTAGTGTAGTGCCTTTATTTAATAAACAGATTGCAACTGGTGGTCCGGTTACTGTAACTCATCCAGAAATAAGCCGTTATTTTATGACGATTCCAGAAGCTTGTCAGTTAATTCTACAAGCTGGTTCAATGGGACAAGGTGGAGAAATATTTGTATTAGATATGGGAAAACCAATTAAAATAAAATATTTGGCTGAACAAATGATTCGCTTATCAGGTAAGCATAAGGAAGTGCAAATTGTATATACTGGTTTACGCCCTGGTGAAAAATTATATGAGGAATTGTTTCATCCAGATGAGAAACTTGGCAAAACTACCCATGCTAAAATTCTACTTGCTGATCATCGTAGTAATAATTTACAACAATTAATCACTATCTTAGAAAAATTAGCAATTGCCTGTAATAATTATGCTGAAGATGATATTATCAACATAATGCAACAGATTGTTCCTGAATGGCAACAGATTGATAGTTAAACAAATTAATTTTTGCATCATATCTAACGCACAATCCCACGAGTAGATTGCCGTAAAAAATCAGTTAACTGTCGGACTTCTGGATGTTTATTGCTTAATTCCGCTAAATGTTTAATTGCTTGTTCGGTAGTTAATTGTTGCTTATAAATTATCTTATAGGCTTGATGTAGAACTCGGACTAGTTCATTACTAAAACCTCTGCGTTTCAAACCTTCTTTATTAATACCATAAGCTTTAGCACGATTACCCCACACAGTAACAAAAGGAGGAACATCTTTAAAAATCAAAGAATTAGCCCCAGAGAAACTATGTTCTCCCAGCATACAAAACTGATGTACTAAGGTAAAACCACCTAAAATAACATGATCAGAAATTTGTACATGGCCAGCTAAAGAAGCACCGTTAGCAAAAATAGTATTATTACCAATCTGACAGTCATGGGCAATATGACAATAAGCCATGATCCAATTATCATCACCAATTCGAGTAACATATCCACCCTGAACTGTACCACGATTCATAGTACAGTATTCTCGAATCTCATTACGATCCCCAATTTCTAAATAAGTGGCTTCTTCGTCATCATATTTTTTATCTTGTGGAATCTCTCCCAACGAAGCGAACTGATAAATGTTATTATCTTGGCCAATTGTAGTTGGGCCTTTAATTACTACATGCGGACCTATCTTAGTACCAGCAGCAATTTTCACATTGGCATCGATAACAGAAAATGGACCAACTTGTACATTGGAATCAAGTTCTGCTTTGGGATCAATCAGGGCGTGAGGTGAAATCAATCTTCAATATCTCTTTTCATACACATAATATCGGCACTGGCCACTATTTTATCTTCAACTTTAGCTGTGCTAGTATATTTCCAAATTCCCCGTACCACTCGGGTTAATTTAACTTCGATCAACAATTGGTCACCGGGTTCAACTGGTTTCTTAAAGCGGGCTTTATCTACCCCCACCAAATAGTATAACGAATTATTTTCTGGTTCTAACTCTGCGGTTTTAAAAGATAATATACCAGTAGCTTGAGCCATTGTTTCAATTAATAAAACTCCTGGCATAACTGGTCGATGAGGAAAATGACCTTGAAAAAATGGTTCATTAAAAGTGACATTTTTAATAGCTATTAAGTATTCACCAACTTTATAATCAACCACCCGATCTATCAACAAAAACGGATAACGATGATGTAAATGTTTAAAAACTTCATGGATATCCATACTATTCATAAATTATTTTCCAAGTTCTTTTAAGCGTTGAGCCATTTCATTAAGTTGTTTAAACCTAAGGTAATTTCTATGCCAATGTTGATTAGTTTCAATTGGAGTTCCCGATGAATAGACTCCAGATTTACGAATCGATCTAAGTACTATCGAACCACCAGTAACACAAACGTTATCAACTATTTCCAGATGACCAGAAATACCAACCCCTCCACCAATTAAACAATTTTTACCTATTTTAGTGCTACCAGCAATTCCTACACAGCCAGCGATAGCAGTATTTTCCCCGATTTGGACATTATGAGCTATTTGAATTAAATTGTCCAGTCTAGCTCCATTAGCTATTATGGTATCTTCCAATGCACCTTTGTCAACAGTAGTATTAGAACCAATTTCTACATCATTACCAACTAAAACTCCACCAAGTTGTGGAACTTTAACCCATTTCCCATTATCATTAGCATTACCAAATCCATCTGAACCAATGACAGCTCCCGGATGAATTATAGTTCTTTGTCCAAGTCGAGTTCCAGAACATAGGGTAACATTAGCTTTTAACTGACAATTAGCACCAATTTCAACTCCAGATTCTATAACACAACCAGAACTAATTTCTACTCCTTTGCCAAGTTTAGCTCCAGCTTCAATAACAACTTGTGGGCCTATATATACGCTATCATCTAAAATTGCATCTGGACTAACATAAGCACTGGGATGAATTCCGGGAGGTTTAGGAGTTATGGGATTAAATAGAGCGGCAGCTTTGGCGTAACCTAAGTAAGGATTATCCATAACCAATTTAGCTACTTTACAAAATTCTCGATCTTTTTCTGTTAAAATTACAGCCGCTGCTTGAGTTTTGCTAAGTTCATTACGGTATTTTATACTGGAAAAGAAGCTTATTTGCTGTTGGTTAGCTTTATTTAATGAAGCAATTCCGGTGATAATATTAGAATCGTAAGCTATTAATTCTGCTCCGATTTTGGTGGCTAGTTCGGTTAGGGTTATTTTCATTTTAAACTATCATAATCATGAGTATATTTTGTAATATCAGACTCAATATATTTAAGTGTTGGACAACAGTTAAATGCAATACATTCAAGATGATTATTATATAAAAGAGTTTTCCAATCAATATTTTTTACTTTATTATTATATTCTTTTAATTTCGTTTCATTATTATTTTTATACCAATCTCTAGTGTCTTTACAATAAGTTTTAATCAACTTTTGCATAATAATAGTTATTACAGAATTATATAGTAAATGTCCTCTAATATACCAAAATATTTCTGATTCAGATATGTTTTTTAATTTAAGATTCTGTTCAATATCATTGATTTTTATTTCTGGATATTTTCTATTTAACTCAGTTACTAAACTTGAAACATTATTTTTTATAAATTCAATACAAGATTTATAACTATTTGAGATAGTTTCTAGTTGTGATGATTGTAATCCTAATTTTTTATTTAAATTATCATTTGTTAACAGAGGTTCAGTTTCAATTTTTTCTGTTCCCACTCGTGATTCAATATTATTTAACTTCTTTTTTTCAAAATATAATATGTATAGAAAAAGAGGATAAATACATTTTGAATATTCAGCTAAAAAAATATCAAATGGCAAAATTTTTATTTCATCATATGGTTTAGATGCTTTTTGTATTATAGATATTAAACCTTGTGGTGATAATTTATAATTTTCTATTGAATGAGTGTATGTATGAAATACAAATGGATTCAATAGTTTCTGATTGCCAACTAAATAATCATAATCGCTATCAACACATAAAATCAAATTTTTTCCTGCATTTTCTAAATTTACATTACTTAATACAGACTTTTTTCCATTTTCTAATGTTCCTTTTTTAGAATATTGAGAGAATAATATTTGTAGAGAAGGTGCATATTTTCTAAACATGTCTCTCCAAAAATTTTCATCATCAATTCCTTCAACATAAGCTGTTATATCTGTATTAATAATAGTACCAAATGCCTCCCAATAATCAGAATCTAAAATTTCTTCCATTATTTACTCTGTTATAATATCTTCCATTTTGGTTATTTTATCTTTCCAACCTTTAGTAAATAGTCCTGGAGAATGGGTAACAATAATAAGTTGACAATTTGGATTAAGTTTCTGTATTGTATCTATAAGACCTAGTTGCCAAGACAAATGGAGAGAAATCTCAGGCTCGTCCATAAGTATAATACATGGTTTATTTTCTTGGAGAATTACTGTTAATAGAATAATAAGTAATTGTTTTTCTCCTGAAGAAATTTGATAGGAAGTTATAAATTTCTCATTTTTTTTGAAAACAAGAGAGTTATCTTTATCAAATTCTACTTTTTTTCCAGAATCAGAAAATAAAATATCTATTTGTTTTATAAATTCATGTTTTTGTCTATATATTTCTGTTATTTTTTTATCCTTTTTTGCAAGTAAAACTCTAAGTTCGTTTAATTCTGCTTTTTCTGCGGTGTCTTTTGATGACAGTTCCTTTATTTTTTGTTCTAAAATAGCTGTTTCATCTTTCTCTAAGTTTCTTAATTTTAGCTGATAACCCTTAAAATCATCTATCAACTTTGCGAGAATAATATCAAGCTCTGTTCTGATGCTTAAACTTTGTTTGTCTTGTGCTTGTTTTAAGTCACTCAATGATAATTCGAATGTACTAATTTTAGAAAAGTTTATGATTTTGGAAAAATTAATATCCATATCATCTTGTAAGATGATATTTGTGTCAGTATTATAATAGTTTGATTCATCATCATTTATAGTTGGTAATACCAACTTTTTCATTAGGTCAAACTGTTCATTGTTTCTTGATGTGGATAATATAAACTGTTTAATTGAATCCAAAAAAATTTTATCTTTTTCTGTTTTTTGATGTTTATTAAATAAATCAGAAAATAGATAAGATAAATTATTAGACTTATTAATTATAATATGTTTATCTGAACTAAATATTAATCCAATGGATTTAAATTTTATATCTTTAATAACTTTTATAGAACCTGCTATAGATGCTTCTATTAAATTTAATAAAGTGCTTTTTCCAGTTCCATTTTTTCCGATTAAAATATTAACTTTAGGATCAAGATTCCAATCAATATTTGCTTCGCCCCATAATTTTTCTACTTTTATGGAAACAATATGAGTAATATTTTTATCAGTCATTTTTCTATTTGAATTCTTTTTAAAAACATATTATTTGTATAATTCAGTTAAAATAGTATAAAACTAAGATTATTCTATCGTTTGAATAGAGAAATCTGCTATTAAATTATGAATTGAAATGATTAATTCTTCATTGCTACATGCTTCTTTTCTAAAAATATTCTCTACTCGACCATTTAAGTTAGAATATTCTTTAGCAGTTAAGGCTTTGGCAGTAAGAACTACAACTGGAATAGAACACCATATTTCATGATGGCGTAAACTATCAAGAAATTCAAACCCATCCATAACAGGCATATCTAAATCTAATAATATCAAAGATGGTTTTTTATGATCAAGATGTTCTAAAGCTATTTTGCCATTTTCAGCTTTAAACACCCTCCAACCTTGATGTTCTAAAATTATTGCTGTGGTGTCACGCACTATATCATTGTCGTCAACTACCATAATTAAACCAGTAGCTTCATTTTGTATTTTATACTTATCTAATACTTTGGCCAATTGAGCTTGTTGAATCGGTTTAGTAATATAATCTGTCACTCCCATTGCGTGTCCAATCTGTTTATCGGCTTCTATGGAAACGATGATTACAGGAATATCAGATAATAACGAATTTCTTTTTAACAGAGATAAAACTTGCCAACCATTTATACCAGGCATATTTATGTCTAATAAAATAGTATCAGGCCGTAATTTTTTAGCTAATCGAAGTCCTTCTTCACCATTAGAAGCTGTAGCAACAGCATAACCAAGCTTACTTAATTCTTTCTGTAACAAGTCACGTACTGCCACTTCATCATCAATGACTAAAATTATTCCATCACCTTTTAATAGGGTTTCATTAGCCAATTCATCTTTATTGATAGTTTTAACGATATTAGCCTGTAAAGGTATATTCAAGGTGAAAATACTGCCAATTCCAAATTCACTATCAACTTTGATATTACCACCCAACATTTCAACAAACTGTTTGGTGATGGCTAAACCTAATCCAGTACCTCCAAATCTACGAGTTGTCGATGAGTCTGCCTGAGTAAAAGGCTGGAATAAATTTTCTTGTTGTTCATCTGTGATACCAATACCATCATCAATTATACAAAAAATTATCCAATCAATGCCATCTCTTATATTATGAGCAACTTCAAGATGAATTGTACCTCGTTCAGTAAACTTTGCTGAATTACTAAGTAAATTTAATAAAATCTGCCTTAATTTAGTAATATCAGTATACATTTCTCCTAATTTTTCTGGATAAGTTGTTTTTAGAAGATTCTTTTTATTTTCTATTAATGGCTGAATATCAGTAATAATATCTTTGATAAAATCGACTAAGCTAAAAGGTTCAAAAAATACATCCATTTTGCCAGCTTCAATTTTAGTAATATCCAATACATCACTGATAAGTCCTAATAAATGCTCTCCAGCTACATGGATTTTTTGTAAATCAGGAGTAAAATCATCTTGTTCTAAATCTTCTGCATCTTCCATTAACATTTCGCTATAACCAATAATAGCATTTAATGGAGTACGCAACTCATGACTCATATTTGCAAGAAAGGTACTTTTGGCTTGATTAGTTTTTTCGGCAATTGTTTTAGCTTGTTCAGCAGATTCTTTTGCTAAACGTAAAGTATTTTCTGCCTGTTTTTGTTCTGTAATATCAACTACATGAGTCCAAACAAAATATATGCCATTATGTGGAATAACTAAACCGGATAATCTAACTGGTACTAAACTTTTATTTTTTTTAATATATTCTTTTTCATAAGGTCCATAACGTCCATTATTTTTTAATTGTCTTAACTGTTCTTTTTCAATATTTAAATATTTGTTTGGTGTTATATCTAATAAATTTAATTGTAAAGTTTCTTCAACAGAGTAACCAATTATATTGGCAAAAGCTGGATTTACCTCTACTAAACTACCATTGATATCACTCAATACTAGACCAATCAATGATTCTCTAATTAAAGTGCGGGTAAATTTTTCGCTTTCAGATAATGCGTTTGCTACTCGTTTACGTTCTTGAATTTCTTGTTGTAGTTGTAAATTTTTTTCTTTTAATTCTTGGGTGCGTTTAACAACTTCATCTTCTAAATTATCATGCAATTCAACTAATTGTTTTTCAAAAGCATCTCCATGTTCCGCAACTAATTCTAATGAAATTTCTAAATGTTTTTTTTCTTGTAATAATTTTTTTTCTTGTCTTTGTAGATGATTTATTTGGACTAATAATTCTGCTTTTGAAATTTCGTCTTTAGAACTACACATTTCTGCTAATAAATGTCTAGCGGCTCCATCTATAATAGATTTTAATGAACCTTCTAATTGGTCTTTTTCTTGTACTAATGAATCTATTTGGTCGCGTAAGTGCTTTATTTCTGTTAAAAGCTGTGCATTTGGAATGTTGTTTTTAAACATATGTTATAAACCATAGATTTTGGTTTTTGATTATAGTTTGACAGGAAAAGTAGAGACAAAGTCTCTACATTAAATTTAATCTAGTTGGATACTTAAAGTTGGTGCTAAACGTTGTAAGTTTTTTAATAGTTTTTCTTGCCAAGCAACTTTTTTTTGGCCTTTAATTATCAAATCAATTTCAAGTGCTTCTACATCAAATACATTGATAATAAATCTAGTTACCATATTAATGCCAGAACTATTTAAGAATTTCAAATTACATAAATCTATTGTCAAATTTTCTTTTTGTCCACTAGCTGCACCGTTTAAAAGTTGTAATATAGGTTCATACTCTTTAGTTCCATTCAATAATAATGCTCCACTACAAAGTATCACAGCATTATCTGAGTCATAAACAATGTTATATTTTTCTGCCCTTATTTCCATTTTTAAACCTCGTAAATTTAGCGGAAATTAATAAATCTCCAGTAAAACCATGGTGGTAACAACTGTTACTGGAGGAGTTTGAATAGTTTCAAATTTCCAACTAAGTTTAGCTGAATAATCACATATCATACTGAGTAATCCTAATCCAGAACGATTACTGTCCTCACCTAAAGCATTACTTCTCATAGTCTTAAAATATAGTTCTTGAGGATCACCACTTAACATAGATTTAATAAATCGTTGAAATGGTTCTACCTGTTGTTCATCAACACAATTGGTAACACAAAATACTAATTTATCATTATACAATGAAAGCCCAATTTTAGCAGTAAATGGTAAGCTCTCATTTTGAAACTTCATGGCATTTTCTAATAGTTCATTGGCAACATATTTAACAGTGTCTTTAACATTGCTAATAATTATATCTTCTTCATCTTGATCAATTTCAGCCAATTTCCCGATAAAAAATACTCTAAAATATTCGGCAATGAAATCAGCTGATAAACCATTATTCTGCCATCTTTCCTTTAAAGGACGACAACTGGGTGAAAAACCAATTGTTAAATACTCACCCTGTTTGGGTTGTATTTCAATAAATTCTCCAAATGTTTGTACCATAAGTATATTCCTGGTTAATAATTATTCAACGCATCCAGTACAACGATACATTATCTGTTGATCTCCATTTGGATAAATAAGACGATAATCTTGGAGGCCGTCACCGTTAACATCGTTAATTTCAACAATTTGTAATGTGTCCGCAATTTTAGTCCCAGATTTTACCAAATAATCCAATACTCCTTTATAAATTTGCTTGTTCTGTCCAACTCCGATACACATAGATATTCTTCCATCATTATATAATTTAGTTTGACAATCATTATCAGGATTTTCACGTTCTGCTGCTAAAGCATATAAAATATCTGGTTCTGCTGCTGCTGGATATATAAACTGTTGCTGTCTAATCAGCTTGGATTGAATTTTATCATTTGTTTCAAATAAAGCAATAGGTTGTTCAGCAGTATCAATAGTATCAAATATTAAAAATGCTTCATTTAAATTTTCTAACCAAGGTAAATTTGTAGCTCCAATTCCTAATGGTATATTAGCTGGTGCTTCAGTAGCAAATAAATTAGGACGTGCCATATAATAATCTTTACCAAATAAAATTTTCAGATTACCATTTGTTAACATAGTTACATTTGATAATCCAAGTTCTAGTAAACCGTCTCGCAATGATTGAGCTTCATGTACCACCGGTATAGTAATTATTTCTCTACCAGTATGAGTTACAAAAATTACTTGTCCATTTGGAGCAACAGTAGTTCCTATTGGAATTAGTTGAGTATTTTCTATTTTTCCCCAAATATGTCGTACTTGTGTTGGCAATACTTTATAATACTTGTTATCTACCTTAACAGTCAAATAACCAGTATCTGGATTTTGCCATAGCTCTATTCCTAAGCTTGTAAAAACATGTAATCCATTTATATAGTTAAGTATTTTTTCTCCATTAAATAAAACATCATGATTTAAATCAATTGCATCTAATTCCAAATCAGGAGTAAAAATTTCCCCTAATACTTTAGATAAATTAACCATATATGGAATTGAACTATTATCTTCAAATAATACCCCTTTATCTAGCCGAATACTACTGAGCCACGTACCATCATCTTGTAATATTAGTTCGTTGTCAATATTTGTCAATTTACCAATAATAACATGAGACAGAGTAGTATTAGCTGCTATTGTAACATTATTAATAATTGCTGGTGCTGCTTCATTACCAATGATATTACCACTAATTTCACCATTAAAAGCTGTTCCAATTATATTAGTATTTGCCAATAAAGTAACATCTCTTAATATGGCTTGATTGCGAGTATTATCACTGGCAAGTTCAATTTTGCCACCTAATTGTCCACCTTGTACCATACCTCGGGAAACAATTTTAATATTTTGTAAAAGATTTCCAGTATTATTTACTATACAATCAATGATATTAGTTTCTAATTTACAGTCACCAGTGTCATCATCGATAATAGTTATAATTGCTTCGATTGGAGTCCCTAAAATTGAGCTATTTTGAGTTTCTATTAGACGTAACTTAACTCGCAAAGTTTCATTGCCTTCTACTTCTTTATCATCATATATTGGAATGGTAAAACTTTTTTCACCAGTTTCTCCACTTGTCCAAATCAAGAGACCTGAAGCCGCATTAGTAGCCGCATAATCTATTCCAGCAATTGCAGTTATATCTGTTGTCTCATAGACCAACATAATCTGCTCAACTTCTCCTCCTATGCGACTAGCAGTGATAGTTACTTCTTTATCTGTTTCATTAACTTGATAACTATTAGAAGAAAGCTGGATTGAAGTTGCATCATTGTCAAAAATAGTTAAGTTGGCAGTTGAGTTAGAACCTAATTCTGCTGTGCCAGTTAAATCGAATAGTTTTAATAATACTGTTTCATCGTTTTCAATCAAACCATCGTCATATATATTAATTTGAAAGCTCTTTGGGTCAGCTTCATTGGCCAGCCATTTTAAAGAATTTTTAATTGCAATATAATCTTGATTATCAGCCGTACCATGTTCTGTGCTATAAAATACTTCTACTTCACCTTGGATACCACCAGTACGAGTTACGATTATAGTGATATTGCCATCAGACTCGTTAAGTTGATAATCTGCTGCTGAAAATTGAATAATTCCTCCAGATGCAACTTTAGTTATTGGATTAGAAAGACTATCAACAATTTCTATATTAGCAACTGGAAAAGCACCTAAACTAGTTCCGTTAGTTGGATTAGACAAATTAACTATAAATTTTCTTTTTGCTTGGCTAGTTGCTAAAATTGGAATAGTTATTTTTTTAGCACTAATATCGCCATTAAGCCAATTTAAAGTTCCAGCAATGGCAGTATAATCATTACCAGCTTTAGCAGTTCCATCTTGAGTATTATAATTAACTTGTATCTGTCCTTGGCTACTATAAACTCGATTGATATTAATAGTAATATTACCAACATCTTTAGCCGCTTTATAGTCAGCTGGAGCTGAAAATTGAATTACTCCAGGTATCAAAATAGTGTTTGGAGTACCTAACAAATCTTCTACAGTAAGTGGAGTACCAAGATCATCTATAATATGCAAGTTTGCCAATATATTAGCTCCTAAACTAACTCCACCGATTGGATTAAATAATCTAATTGCTAACGGTTCAGCAAACTCTGTAATAGCATCAGAAGTAATTGGTATAGTAAAAGTTTTAGTTGTCATATCACCATTATTCCAAGTCAGCATTCCTTGAGTGTCAATATAATCACTATTCGCTATAGCTACATTAGAAATCGTTTGATAATTTACTGCTATGGAGCCAGTTTCTCCTTCCAAACGTTCGACATTTATGGTGGCTAAACCATTACCTTCACTAGCAACATAATTTTTGGCGGCAAATTGTAAAATTCCGGCGGGATTTGGAGGTGGATCAGTGATTGTGATCGTTGTTGATATGGTATTTCCTAATACTGCACCAGTTGAGATATTAGATAATTCAACTGTAAATTGTTCATTATTTTCTGTGATTCCGTCTGCAAATATTGGGATTTGAATAGTTTTAGTAGTCATTTCACCAGTTTGCCAGGTTAAAATATTGCTTACAGAGGTATAATCATCACCAGCAATAGCAGTTCCATCTATCGTACTATAAGCTACTGATACTATACCGGTAGAGCCACCAGCCCGAGTTACCGATAAGGTTATTTGACCAGTATCTTCATCAACCGTAGTGGCTGAATTGGAAAATTGAATGCTACTGAATAGAGTAAAATTTGCATTACAAGTTTTCGCAATGTCAACTGTTATGCTTATGTCTGTTTCTACACCATCACAATCTCCAGACCAACCAGTAAAACTAGAAAATTGCGGAATTGCAGTTAGAGTTACTTGAGTATTTTCAGCGTAAGGGAAAATACAGCTATCTCCACAGTTTATACCAGTTGGAGTGCTATTTATGATACCATTCCCATCACCAGTTTTATTAACTGTGAGAATCACATCTGCTGCTTGAGCATAAGACATCCAACTTAACAACAGTATTATTAAATATAATTTATTGATTAACATGATTATTTTATAAAACTATTCCTGATTCTTTATTTATTATCAATTATAGTATATATTCTAAAACTGTGAATATTAATTTGGATTAGTGAATTATTAAGACGCTTGAATCTTAACATGTTTTTCATTTTAACTCAACTACCTTTAAAATCAATATGTTACTAGTCATATTTGTTTGTTTTTAGTATAAATTATAGTATTTACCGATTTACTGAAGGTCAATCACCATTCATTCTCCTTTTAATATTAAGAGGATTGAGAAGGTATACAGAAATGCCATATATATAATTATCATGGAAAAAAATAATATGTTATCTAAAGAAATACTTTCTACTATCAAAAAAAATATAAGTATAATATATTGTACTAGTAATTTTGCTTGCTAATTCAGCTCATTTTCAAACTGAAGCTGGTTATATTTATCATTATCAAAATATGGTTACTGGTAGTATTAATGTTTATAGTAAACCAGCAATTCATTTTAAAATTCCTGGGTTCTCAAAATTTACCTCCTATAAACAAGTTACAACAGTTGTATTTGGTAACGAAGACTCTATCAGAGTAACTCGAATTGGTTTGCCTATTGAAGTACGGTTTTTAGATATAAATTACCTTTTAATTCTCAAAAACTTACTATGATTCATGGAGAATTTAGATCGTTTGAAAATTTAGTAGATGCACTTTTAGTCAAGACTTCCCGAGATGTAGTGGTAAATACAGCTACCCAATATACTGGGGAAGAATTTTTTCAAGGTGGTTTTAATCAATTTAAATCGGCATTAAGCGATCAACTAAGAAATGGTATCTATAAAACAGAACGTAAACAAGTTGAAATTGAACAGATTGGTTTAGCTCCAGTTGGCCTTGGTCAGGAAAGATCGAATCAGTTACAAAAATCTAAGACTTTAGTATGGAAAACTATGCCAATTATGGGAGCTGATGGAAAATTAGAACGGCTTACCAATCCTCTTGATGTCTATGGTATTGAAGTGACTCAGATTGCTATAGGTAACCCAATACCAGAGAAGCAACTAGAAAAATTGTTAACGGATAAAAAACGTTTAGTAGCAGATAGAATTAAGGCAGTACAAGAACAAGAAACTGCCAAAGAGCAAGCCAAAACAGCTCAACTATTAGCTGAAATTGAACGGACTAAAGCTAGACAAAATGCTTTAAAACATAAGGATTTAGCTATTATTGCCAAACAACTTGAAATTGAACAAGCTCAAAAACAGGCTGAAAAAGAAATCATTGAATATAATAAAGTCAAAAAGTTAGCAGTGATTGAAAAATCTAAAGAGTTGGCTATTTCTCAAGCTGAATTAGCAATTCAAGAAGCTAATTTCAAGGCATCCCAATTTGAAGCTAAAGCTATCCAAGAAAAAGGAATTGCCAAAGCTAATGTGTTGAAAGCACAATATGATGCTAGAATACCAGAAATTTATCTGGCTGAAATACAAAGAGATATTGCAAATATCATCTATCCAAATCTTAAAGGAATTCAAGTATCAATGCCACATAATATAATCAATTTAGGTGAGCAAAATGATTATCTGAAAACTAATCTTGATATATTATCTAGCCTAGCTACTATTGGAGTTATGGAAAAATTAGAGAAAAAAGCAACTGAACAGTAAATTAAAATCACTATTTAACTTCAGTTAAGGCAGTAAATAGCTACAATATCGTTTTTAAATTATGATAGTTTTCCGTTTGTATAACCACCTCTTACTCCCCTCTTTAATAAGGGGATGGGACGGGGCAATACTATTAAGTTAAGGGCGAACACATAGGTTCGCCCCTACAATATTGAAATATATTTAGGGGCAGACCTGCGTGTCTGCCCTTAACTTAATGGCATTGAGGTGGTTTTCTGCATAATATTCAGTTAATATAAATATAACTCAAAAAGATAAATTGAAAGTTTTAATTTAGATAATATTGTGTAAGTTACAATGATTTTATTGGAAAATAGAAATAATCTAATTACCATTAAATCGGTATTCTAAATACTATTCTCACTATACTAATATTTAAGTATATACCAAGTGTTGAATATATACATTGAAAAGAATTCTAAATATGAAATTAGGTATTGTATTTACTTTACTCAGTTTACTAATGATTATTCCATATCAATTTATGGTAATATCTGCATTTGCCGAGAACATTCAAAATTCTGACCAATCTGTTATTGAATTTGATGTGCCTTATGAGCTATTTGCAGCTTTAAGTGATTATCATGATTTAACTCAATCGGAAGAAAAACGGCATCTCGTTATTGATGAAGAAATCATTCCAGTTATTGCTGAAATAATTTATTCTTTTGAAGAAGAACAGCAAAAATATCTAAATATCCAAAATATTTCTGATAAAGTGAAAAATAATCTTGAGAAAATGGATGCTCATTTAATAGATTTTAGAAATGAATTGCTATTTAGAAGAAAAGTAGTTGAATTCAGAACATTATTAGAAAAACAACAAAAGTTAAAGTTAAACCAATAATTTTTATCTTCCAAAGGAATTTTACCAATGAAATTTAATATTTTTCAAATGAGCAAGATAATATGGTTAATAATTTTAACTACAACGGCTTGTAGTAATTTAACTTTAAAACAAGGAGATACTATCGTTAAATTACAAAAAGATACACAGTTTACAATCCAGAAAGTTAATAGCAAAATTAAAGCTAATCCAGAAAGTGTTTTACAAAATTCTATTTCTGCATTAGATAGTATTCTTGAATATACTGCAACAGTTAAATCAGATCCCAGCAAATTTAGCTTAGAAAAAATCCAAGCATATATTCTTAAAATTAGTATTATCAATGAAAATATGGAACGTTTTTCTGATTTAACCTTGCAAACGGATATTTCTTTTCCATTAGGAACCTATAAATTAAGTGATTTATCCAAACAAGGTAGAAGTAGAATAGATAAACTTACCAATAAAATTTACTTATCTACTCAAGAAATGGCTAAAAAATACCCTAACAAACAGATTGAAATTACAATAAAAACAATTGGTTATACTGATGAGACGAAGGTTATTGCTGGTAGTCAACTTGAACGGGAAATAATTAAAAAAATACCACAAGCAGTAAAAAACTCAAGTAAAAAACGTCAACAATATAATCAAATATTATCTAAATTCAGAGCTTCTACATTAAGCCAATATGTTGTACAGTATCTACAACAACAATTATTACATATCGAAAAACTTGAAATAGTAACAGAAATAAAAGGCTTTGGTGAGAAATTTCCAAGTAAAAAATCAACCGAATTACCCTATGAAAATAAAGACCCACGTCGTCGAGTTTGTATTATTTCCCCTTTCATTGAGATCATTCCTTAAATAATATGTATAAAGGTCAACTATTTATTAAGAGTTGCTTTTTATTTATATGTGTTTTTTGCTACCATTCTAACGCATTTGCCAGTTCTGTGTTTTCTGATAATCAAGCAAAAAAAGCTGGAGTAGTTTATAATTTAAGCAAATTTATTGATTGGCCAGATACAGCATTTTCTGGTAATAAATTTAACATTTGTGTGGTTGGTGATGTAATATTTTTAGATGCACTGAAAACTTTTGAAAAACGCCAGATTCGTGGTTTATCAGTATCTATTCATGTTTTGAACGCAGATTTTACTAATATACAATTCTGTCAAACTATTTACATAGATTCATCTGCCAAAGAATTATTACCTAATTTTTTAACTAAAATAGCCGAAAAACCAATTTTGACTATTAGTGATTTGCCTAATTTTGTATTACAAGGTGGTATGATCGGGTTAATTCAAATCAAAAAAAGAGTACAATTTGCTATTAATTTAGATGCCACCAAATTAGTTAATTTAGTGATTAGCGCTCAGTTGCTTAGGTTAGCAAAAACTGTTAAATATAAAGATAATCAAATTAATAATCCATAAATATGAAAAGCCATTTTAGCAGTCTACCGATCAGCTATAAGCTAAAATATATTATTACGGTAGTAAGTGCAATGGCATTACTGATTGCCTCATTAGTTTATGTTGTCATTGAAGTATTTAATTTTCAACGAGAATTAATCGAACGAATTACAATTATTTCTGATTTAATTGGAGAAAATGTTGTCCCATCACTAGCTCTTGGTGATTCCGATTCAGCCCAAAGATTGCTTGCTACTTTACATAACGATTCTGCAATTACGGGTGCGTTTTTGTATCAAACTGATGAAGTAAAACCATTAACCCAATATATTTCCCAGCATAATAACACTTTGTTATCACCTATTGTAATTGATGATTGGAAGCAGTTGCAGGATCAGCAATATTATTTTCAAATAAATAGCTTAGATTTTGTCAAACCACTTTTTTATGACAATGATTTAATAGGATATATTTATATCAAAGCTAATCTTGATAATCTATACGAAAACATTTGGTTATATTTAAAAATAGCTCTATGTGTAATGGGTGCGACCATAGGTGTTGCTTTTTTGCTGTCGATAAAACTACAACAACGAATTTCCGCTCCAATTATCAATTTAGCAAATACCATGTTGCAAGTTTCAAAAGCTAAGGATTACAGTTTACGAGTAGTAAAAAATGATGCTGATGAAATTGGTAGCTTGTTTGATTGTTTTAATGAAATGCTTGGTCAAATTGAAGAACAGAATGATCGATTAGCAAACTATAATGAACAATTAGAACAACAAGTTACATCTCGCACAATGGAATTATCAACTGCTAATACCGACCTTCAATTAGCAATAGAAGATGCCAATAAAGCAAAAGATATAGCGGAATCTGCCAGCCAAGCAAAAAGTGAATTTTTAGCTAAAATGAGCCATGAAATAAGAACTCCTATGAATGGAATTATGGGAATGGCTGAATTATTAATTTGTAGTGAATTAACTGAAAAACAAAAAAAATATACTTCAACTATTCAAAATTCAGCTGATAGTTTATTAGAAATTATTAATGAAATTTTAGATTTTTCAAAAATTGAAGCTGGTCATCTCAAATTAGAAAATATTCAGTTTAATTTACATTTGATATTAGAAGAAATTACCGATTTTTTTGATGGGCGAGCAGTATCTAAAGGGCTAGAATTTTATTGTTTTTTATCACCAGAGTTACCAACAATGGTTATCGGTGATGCTTTACGTTTACGCCAAATTTTAAGTAATTTAATTTCCAATGCTGTTAAATTTACCACTAAAGGTCAGGTAATTATTAGCACCGCAATAGTTGAAGAATGTGAAGATCAAATTTTAATTAGGTTTGAAGTACGTGATACTGGCATTGGTTTAGCTCAAGCAACCAGAGGTAAAATATTTGAATCCTTCACTCAAGCAGATGATTCTACTACCAGAAAATATGGTGGAACTGGTTTAGGCTTAACTATTTCTAAACAGTTAGTCCAAATGATGGGTGGAGAAATTGGAATGGAAAGTCAATTAGATAAGGGTTCTTTATTTTGGTTTACTATTTTATTTGAAAAATCAGAAATTGCAATTTTACCATCTCCATCACCTGTCCAGAATAAAGTAGAAGACATATCTAATCTAGATATCAATATTTTGATGGCAGAAGATAATCCGGTTAATCAAGATGTTACTGTTTATATGTTAGAGCTTATAGGAGCTAAAGTTACAGTTGTAGAAGATGGTAATTTAGTTGTAGAAGCTTTGAGTAAGCAAACTTTTGATATTATACTAATGGACTGTCATATGCCGAATATGGATGGTTTTGATGCTACTCGCAATGTTCGTAAATATGAAAATAATCATCCTACTAGAAAAACTGTTCCAATTATTGCTGTTACTGCAAATGCTATGATAGGAGATCGAGAAAATTGTTTAGCAGCTGGCATGAATGATTTTATAAGTAAACCATTTAAAAAACAAGCACTTTATAATATATTAAAAAAATGGTTACCAATTTCTAGTTTAATTAAGCAAACTACTAATAGTTTACCCTCTAATGTTTTACCACAAGCAGTTGTTCCAATAGTAAGTAATGAACAAGATATTATCTTAGACGAAAAAATATTAGAAGAATTAAGCAACCTAGGTTCAGCAGAAAAACCAGATATACTGGATAAATTATTAAACTTATATATGGATAAAATGCCTTCACAAATAGAGAAACTTTATCAAGCTAATATTGAAAAAGACCCTGAAGGATTATTTAAAATTTCCCATAATATAAAATCTAATAGTGCGACTATTGGTGCAGTACAATTAGCCAGACTAGCAAAAGAACTAGAGATTTTAGGTCGTTCAGGTTCCATTGAAAATACTGAACAACTTATTAAAGATATAACTACTAATTATCAACAACTTGAGCCTTTACTTAAAAACTATTTAACAAATTATTATAGTTGACTAGCAATAATTATTTTATATTTTTGTTAAAATGCAGTAACTACCTACCATGCCCATGCCAACTTTTTATGTTTATAAATCATTACGATACGTTTAATTAAAATTATTTATAACAGTCATAAATTAAATCTATAT
>JASFYV010000265.1:0-11898 GCA_045046925.1 Candidatus Marithrix sp.
TGTCCAGTTTGAGCCTGTATCCATTTCTACCACGTTGTAATGCCACATGAATTTCTGATATTAATAGCGAAGTGATGGTGTCAGTTTGAATATCTCCTTCACCTCTGTATATTCTTATATTCATTCATCTTTACTCTGACAATAGATATATATTTCAACTGGATATGGCGGCCTACCATATTCTTTCATGGTTGCTTCTGATGGAACGGTTATTTTATATAGGTTGGCTGGTATATTTAACTTTTGCAATTCCAGGTTTATCCAATTGTTCACGTTTGCTTCAGAGATATTGGATCATCTGGTTTGATCACTATCGATGGTTTGGGTAATTTAACTATAATTTGATCGTTGTCCAAAGTTAATGAACCTAGATTATTGCCGATCCATTTTGGAGTTAAAGTTGTATTACTGACAGCTGTTTTAGATAGATTAGCTGTACTGGTTAAATTGGAAAATTTCAATTCTTCCTCATGCAGTATTGATTCAGAATTCCCACCAAAAATCGAACCAATAACATATCGAAATTTGTTCTTGGTAACCTCACTACGTCGTTTCTCTTTATTCTGGGTCCGTAAATAGGTTTATGAATTAATTCAAAGCTCACCAGTATGGATATATTATAGTATTTCCCGTTTGTATAATAGCCATAGATACAATTGGAATAACAAACAAAGTATAAAAAATGCCAACATTTTATTAAATAGAGTTACGTTCTAAACTAATAGAAGCTTATCAAAGAAGGTTCAATACGTAAATTAGCGGAGCTTTTTAAAGTGAGGGACTAACCCTATTAAAACGATTTAGACAGACATGTACAATTGTTCCAAAACCGCACAGGCTGAAGTCCAGCTATTAAGGCGGAAGGCCAAAGTTTTATAAGTAACTTAAGGCTATCAAAATTGCTTTTTATGAATTACAAATTTTGAAGGTTGCACAAATTTAATTTTTGCTATTCATTCTTTGCATTTATATCTCTTTGCGTAACTTCAGTCCTTAAATCATAGCTGTAAATCATCACATATTTATGGTAACCACGATGGATTACCCTTACAAATCCATAGCGTAGGGACAATCATTTATGGTTGCCCACCACCACAAATCATCGATCCCATCCTGCCAATCATTTAATCCGTTAAATCCTGTTCAAAAAAATGAATAAAATGTGCTATGCTTTTCATATAGATTTCTAAATGAGGATAAATGTTATGTTTTATAAACAAATATTTTACGGTTTATTTCTTATACTACTTATACCAGTAGTTTACAGTGCTACTGTATGTACTGATGGTAGTTGTGATTATACTAATATAAGTGATGCTATTACAAATGCTCCTGCTGGCGATACAATAACTATTTCTGCTGAAACTTATACCGAATCAGGTTTAACTATTGATAAAAACTTAACTATAACAGGAGCAGGTTCTGGTAGTACTATTATTCAAGCTAATGAAAATAAAGGTATTGCTACTGATAGAGTTTTTAAGATTACTGCTACGGCCACTGATGTAACAATTGAAAAAGTTACCATTAGACATGGTAGGATTGATATTGCAAATGATCATGGTGGTGGTGTTGCTAATTACGGTGTTCTAAAATTGAAAAATTGTACCATTATTGATAATGAAGCTACACAAAGTAATGGTGGTGGAGTTTTTAATGATGGTAGCTTAACTATGAATAACTGTACTGTGGCTAATAACAAGGCTTTAGGTAATACTAGCACAACAGAAGGCAAAGGTGGTGGTATTCAAGCTGGTGATAAGCCTTCAGAGAAAACTGAAATAATTAACAGTACGATTTATAATAATTACGCAGAAAACGTTAGTGGAGGCTTGCGTAATGGTGGTGGTCAAAATGTTAGCATAAATAACACAATTATCATAGGAAATGAAGAAGGCCAAAATGGTTCTAAAGTAGATAGTGATTGTGGAAATGGTAATACTATTACTTCTAACGATTTTAATTTAGTTGGTGATGGTACGGGATGTATCACTACTGTTAAAGTAGTTGCTGCTGCTGATATAGATAAAGTTATTAATACAACCTTAGATACAGATGGAACTCATCATTTAATACCTAGTGCAGCAGGCTTTATTAATTTGGCTATTCATGGTGGTGATAATACTTGTTTAAATGAAGACCAAGTAAAAACCGACAGACCTAATAGAGGAATTGCCTGCGATATAGGTGCATATGAAGTACCAGTGCCAATTAATCCAACCGATTTAGATACAACTCCAACGGACAGCCAAATAAATCTTACTTGGACCGATAACAGTAATGATGAAACTAATTTTAGGATTGAACGTTCACTTAATGACTCAGATTGGAGTAGTCCAGATACTTTTATTGTTGGAGAAGATGTTGATGAATATAATGATACCAGTTTAACTTGTGAAACTACTTATTATTATCGAGTTTATGCTTATAATACTTATGGAGACTCTCACTATACAGAACTGAATGACACCACAACTGTTTGTCCTACCTCTCTTACTGTAACAGTTGAGCAATATTCTACTGATGATCCAACATCAGCTTCTATTGTTTTTAAAATTTTATTTAGTTCTAGTGTAAGTGATTTCACAAATGATGATGTCATTATTAGTGGGACAGCAGGTGCTACTACCTCTACTATTATGGATATGGGCAATGGTGTAAATTATTTTGTATTAATAGAAGATATGACTAATGACGGTACTGTTATTGTTAATATAAATGCAAGTGTTGCTCAAGATTCTAGTGGCAATATTAACACAGCCAGTACAAGTATTGATAACACAGTTAGTTATGAAAATAACAATTCAGTATTCTTTGGTGGAACTATGTTAACACCTGATATTATTGATGTAAATCCAGATCCAACTCAAAATGCAGTTGATACTATAACGATTGAATTTGCTGAAGCTATAACTGGTTTTGATATTAATGATCTAAGTTTAACTCATGATAGTGGTAGTAATTTACTTACTAATGAAACACTTATTTCTACAGATGGTGGTTTAAATTGGACATTATCTGGTTTGTCTTCATTAACTAGTACAGATGGCACTTATGTTCTTACTTTAACAGGAGGAATTTCATCTGATATTCAGCTACTAGTAATTGATCCTAATGTTAATGTAGATATAAATAATAGTACCGAAACTTGGGTAAAAAATTCATCCGCTAATACACCAACTATCTTCACTGTTACTACCGCAAAATCTGGTGCTGGTAGTGGGACAGTAAGTGGTGCTGGTACTTATCAAGAAGATAATACAGTAACTTTAACTGCCAATGCTAGTTCTGGTTCTACATTCAATGGCTGGTCAAGCGGTTGTTCTAGTTCATTTACCATCACAGATGATATAACCTGTACCGCAACTTTCACTAAAAAAACTACCAGTACTACCAATAATACCACTACTCCTCAACCATCAACCGTAAACTTAACTATGCGATTTTCTGGCTTTGGTAGTGGAACTATAAAAAGTAGTCCTAGTGGTATTAATTGCAATAGTCAGGATGAGGAAACTTGCAGAGCTACTTTTGATACTGCTACTAAAGTTACTCTGAGTTATATAGCAGATGAAGGTTCAGAATTCAGATATTGGAGTGGAGTTTTAGACTGTAATGATGGAGAGCTATTCTTAATAAAAAGCACTATGTGTACTGTTCATTTTGCCTTGTTACCAACTGATTTAAATATAAAAATAACTGGCAAAGGTACTGTAATCAATGAAACAAACAATATTAATTGTAGTCAAAACTGTACTAAAACCCTCAATGGCAACACTAAACTTACTTTAATTGCAGAACCTAAACTTGGTTGGGTATTTGACAAATGGGAAGGTGATTGTGATGCTACAGGTAAAGTTACTTTAAATGCCGAAAAACAATGTACAGCTATTTTTATAGAAGGTGAACCACTGCAATTACACATACTTAAAACTGGTAATGGATATGTAACTAGCAACCCAACCGGAATTGATTGTGGGGAAGATTGTGTAGAAGAATATGCCAATGGTTTAACAATTGCGTTGACAGCAGTGCCAGATGAAGGTTGGGAATTTGAAGGCTGGCGTGGTCATTGTGCAGAAACTCAGACCGCAATTATCACTGAATCAGATCGATATTGTCGAGCAGTATTTATTTTACCTCAAACAGATATTCCACCTGAAGACACTACTATAATAACACCAATAGAACAACAAGTTAAACTTACTATCACTAAAATTGGAGAAGGAGTAATAACCGCAGAAGGAATCCAATGTGGTGATATTTGTAGCAAAGAAAATTATACTGTTGGCTCTCGCTTAAATTTAACAGCAACCCCAGCAGATGGTTGGGAATTATGGAGTTGGACTGGTGATTGTGATGCTAATGGTAATGTAATATTAAATGAAGATAAAACTTGCCAAGCATTGTTTGGACAGTCAGGTCTACCATCAGATTTGACTGTAGTTAAATATGGTAACGGCAAAATTATTAGTCAACCAGACGGAATAAACTGTGGAATTGATTGCAATGAAGCTAAATATGAGTTTAGTAGTGGCGATCAAATTACATTAAACGCAATTCCAGATTCTGATTGGCAATTAGAAGGTTGGCGAGGTCATTGTGATGATACTGGTAAAGTAATAATTCAGGAAAATTATACAACTTGTAGAGCATTTTTTGTAAGAAATCCAAATACAATTCCAACTTATGGTGAGGAAACTATAGAAACTGTGCATGGCGGTCAAGTTACTATTACTCAAATGAATTTCCTAGATAGCTCATCTAAAGTTAAATTGACTGCTACTCCAGAATCAGCTGATTATACTTTAGTTGGTTGGGAAAATTGTGAAGAAAATACCGAAACTATTATTGTAGAACCAAATATTGCCTGTAAACCTATTTTTGCTCTTGATAATGATCATGATGGAATTGCTGATATGGTGGAAAATACTGCTCCTAATAATGGTGATGGTAATAATGATGGTATTTTAGATAGCTTGCAAAATAATATAATTTCAGCAACAACTGCAAGTGGCCAATATATCACCACTGAAATTAATGATGATTGTCCAGTTAATAATGTGCAATTAGATTCTAAAACTACCATTTTTGCTTTGGATTGTGAACAAACTACTGTTACCAATTATTATCATGGAATCAATGAAATAGCTAATCAAAGTAAGCAAAATATAGCATCCGTCAATATTCAAGGTCAACAAGTTGCTACTGAAACATTTAAATTAACTGTAGATAGTTCTGGTAAAGCTTCTCATATTAATAGCCATTTTTTAGGTTTGGTAGAATTATCTTCATCAAGTTATGTAGCTCGAGAAACTGATCAAATTGCTAAAATTACAGTTATCCGTAAGAATGGTTGTGATGGTAAAATTACTGTTAACTATAATGCCCAATCAGAATTTGCTACTCAAAATATTGATTATCTGCTAAATTATGGGTCTTTAACTTGGGAAGACCAAGATTGTAGCGATAAGTCATTTAATATAACTATCTTTAATGATACTCTGCAAGAACCAACTGAAACTGTTGAAATTCAGTTATTTAATTCTGAAGTTAACATTCTTTCCGAAGCAATATTGACTATTTTTGATGATGATAGTTTGCTTACGAAGAATGAAGATAGTTTTAATACAGCAGTCAATAGCAATTCATCTGAAAATACTAATGAAATTAATGTAATCGATGCTAGTGAAGAACAAATAATTCAATTACTAATTGGACAGACCAATACCTTTACAATTAAAGAAGCTATGGTTTTCATTCAGAAGCTACCAGATTTACAATTAGTATCAGTTCTTGATTTGAAATCTTTTGCTGAAAATGAAGGTGAATTAACTTTAATTGGGTTAAGTTCCGGCGAAACTGAAATAACTATCAGTAATCAAGATCATAGTAAAGAAACAACTGTTAAGATTATTGTTACTGATGAATTTCAAACTGCTAAGTTGGAAACTAAAGAACTTAAATTTAATCCAGAAGTTAAAGGAAATATTGAATCAAATAAGTCAACTACGAAATGTGATACGCCTAACGCTTTAGCTATCAATTCTACTGGTCAATCATTAGACAGTGATTCTTGTTTTATTAGTTTATTAGATGATATTGAACAATCTACCAAACGTAAATTGAAACAAAATAAATCCATTAGAATTACTTCACAAATTTTTGTAGACCCTGAAGATATAGGTAAAAAAGCAGAAATTATCTTAGTGGTAAAATATACTGATTTACAGGATAAAACAGCATTATTTAATCGTGGTTATAAACCATGGCGAGTTTGGGATAATCAATTTACTAACTTATTAGTTGCACAAGAGCATCCATTACTACCTAAGATAGTTAATATCTTTATATTTGAAGGTAGTTTGACTTTAGCTGGGGAATTTACAGTATTCGTAGGTTATAGATTAGAGGATGGTACTATTGTATTTAATGGTTTAGAACCATTGAATTTTTTGATAGAAGAATAGGGTTATCTTTCTGAAAAACCACCGGCAATGTCCGGTGGCTATTTCTTAATTACAAATTTGAGGAGCGTTATAATTCAAGCCCAATAAACGAAAATAGTTATTACCTAAAACAATATTGCGAAAAGCTTCATTGTTTAAATGTTTGTGAATTTCACTATTTACTGTTAACTCATTTTTATATGTTTCAAAATCTTTCTGTCTGGATGCTACAAAATCTGTACCTGGTAAAATTCGATCAGAATAGTTGTTAAGGAATGCAGCATATAATTCTCTATATTTACTGAAATAATTATCCTCCAATACACGCCATGATATATCTAACATTAAATTAGGACTTTTATCCAATAATGATTTCATGATTTGAATATGTTTTGTTGGATCCATTTCGGGCAATTCTTTTGATAAGCCCATATGCGCCCATATAATCTTGTTATCTGGATACAATTCCAATACATATTCCATTAAAGGTAAATATTTTGTTGGCTCGGCAGTATTACCTAAATCAGAATGGATATTAATAGGAATGTTTCTATCTTTAAGCAAAGACATAAATTCAGCCCATTTCTCAATATCTTCTTTTGTCGCAGGTTCATGATCATTTCCAAGTAAAGCTTGTTTAATTAAATTAACCTCACCTGCCCACTTAAACATATTTGGATATTCTTTATCATATAAAGAAACCAACTCAACGATAGTTTCTGGATTAGCCATATCAGGGAAAGTCATAGATAAAACCATCCGTGGAGTTTCATTTCCAAATTCAAGATAATTTGATGCATTCGTAAAATCGTTTTTAATACTTGGAAGTGCTGGTGTACCAGGGCAATCAAGATAGTAAGTACAAGAAGAATCCACTGGTAAAATCTGCCCAATACCATAAATATTAACAAACAAAACTCCAGTTTTATTGAAATATTCATTTAATTCAGAAAATGGAACAGCAGCACCACCAAAAGGCCTAAAATGAATATGTGAATCAACAACAGGTGTATAAGGTTCTGTTTGACGATCATAACATGTTGTGTTTTTACCACTATATGATGTCAGGTCACGTTTAGCAATAGTGCTAATACACCCCGTAACTAAAGGAATAATTAAAACTGCAACAAATGCAGGTAAAAACTTATTTTTCATAATACTCTCATTAATTTTTGCTAGATGTGATAGCTAACATCCATATTCTCCCAACTGAATGTCGAAGAGCAAAGGTTTAAAAGCCATAATCCATTACATTCTATCAATATAACTTTGAATTATCAAATATAAGATATATATTAATTCTTAATTATGAATGCTTAATTCTTAATTGAATTCAAAAATATAAATCTATTGCTAATCATATTGGAAAATTCTATAATTTTGAATCTGTGGTCAATGCTTGGCCATTTACATTACTACTATCTTGTCCCATCAAATATAAGTATATTGGCATAATATCAGTTGGAATTGGTAAAGTTGTATAATCTTCGCCTGGATAAGCATCAGTCCGCATTTTAGTATGTACAGCTCCTGGATCAATGCTATTAACTCTAATATTTGTATTCGTTTCCAATTCATCAGCCAGAGTTTGCATCAAACCTTCTATACCAAAATAAGCAGACGCATAAGCTCCCCAATAAGCTTTACCTTTCCGACCTACATTGGCAGAAGTAAAAACAATAGAAGCATTTGGAGCTTGTCGCATTGCAGTTAAACAAGATTTAGTCAATAAAAATGGAGCGTTAAGATTGACTTGCATAACTTTATACCACTGTTCTGTATTATAATGTTCTATTGGAGTAAGGTTTCCTAATATGCCAGCATTATGTAATAATCCATCTAATCTCCCAAAATTTTTTATTACAACTTCAGCTAAGTTATTATAATCATTAGGAGTAGCTCCTTCCAGATTCATGGGATAAATTGCTGGCTGTGGATCTCCTGCCTGTTCTATTTCATCGTATACTATTTCTAATTTAGCAGTTGTACGTCCCAACAATATAACAGTTGCTCCATGAGCTGCAAAACTTTTTGCTGCTACTTTGCCAATTCCATCTCCAGCTCCAGTAACTAAGATAATACGATCAGTGAGTAATGTATTAGACGGACTGTAATCAAACATATTTGCTTCCTTTTATATTTAAATTGATATCTATAACATTTCCCAATTGAATATATTATTGAATTTAATTAAGAATTGCTTATAATAATTCCCCTCGTAATGAATTAGGCAAAGCTTTAGTAATTTTAACTTTAACAAATTGGCCTAATAAATCCATATTACCAACAAAATTAACTACCCGATTGTTTTCAGTTCGACCAGATAATTCTTGTTGATTTTTCCGAGAAGGTTGTTCGACTAAAATTGTTTGTAACGTTCCAATCATAGCTTGACTAATAGCGGTAGTCTGCTCATTGATTAATATTTGTAATTGGTTAAGCCGTTGTTTTTTAATCGTAATTGGAACATCATCATGGATATCAGCAGCTGGCGTACCTGGGCGTGGGCTGTAAATAAAACTGAACGAATGATCAAAACCAATTTCTGCTATTAAATCCATAGTTTTTTGAAAATCAACTTCAGTCTCGCCTGGAAAGCCTATTATAAAATCAGAAGATAAACTTAAGTCTGGCCTTACTTGTTTTAAATGTCTAACTTTCTGTTTATATTCTAAAATAGTATGACCACGTTTCATCAAGCTTAAAATACGATCTGAACCACTTTGTACTGGTAAATGTAAATGACTAACTAATTTAGGTATTTCTGCATAAACTTGGATTAAATTGTCTGATAATTCTAATGGATGTGAAGTGGTATAACGTATTCTATCAATCCCATCAATAGCTGCAACATAAGATAATAATATAGCTAAATCGGCAATCTCTTCATCTGCCATTTTGCCTCGATAACCATTAACATTTTGTCCTAAAAGAGTAATTTCACGCACTCCTTGTTCTGCCAATACTACAACTTCTGCAATTACATCATCAAATGGCCGACTAACTTCTTCACCACGAGTATACGGTACTACACAAAAAGTACAGTAATGGCTACAACCTTCCATAATAGATACGAATGCTGTCACTCCTTTAGCTTGTGGGTCTGGTAAGCAATCAAACTTTTCTATTTCAGGAAACGATATGTCAATCATTGGTTTATGTGATTTTTGTACTTCGGTCAACATAGCTGGTAAGCGATGCAAAGTTTGAGGGCCAAAAATTAAATCTACATAAGGAGCTCTGCGGCGAATTAGTTTTCCTTCCTGACTAGCAACACAACCTCCAACTCCAAGTATAATTTCAGGTCGTTTTTCTTTTAATAATCGCCACTTACCTAAATAGGAGAAGACTTTTTCTTGAGGCTTTTCACGTACTGAACAAGTATTAAGCAATAACACGTCAGCTATTAATGGATCATCAGTAAGTTCCAAATTATGAGAAACTTTTAGAGTATCTGCTATACGTGCAGAATCATACTCATTCATTTGACAACCAAAGGTTTTTATATATAACTTTTGCATCGTTTTAAAATTAATCTTCCCAACCTAAATCTTTAATATTTTTAACAAAAGGAATAGCACCAAAGCGACCATTCAAATAACCATTAACTATATTTAAAGCATCAACATCCGCATTGGCTAAAGAATATAACACTGATTCACCAGATTGATTTTTTTCTACAAACCAAATTTCATCTTTACGAAAAGTATCTTTAATATCAAGCAAATGAACTTCATGAGTGGAAGCTATCAATTGGCTTTTAGCATTGGTGAATATACTATGATTTAAGACTAATTCAAATAATTTTTTGGTGAGTAAGGCATGTAAGCTTCTTTCAATTTCATCTATTACAAAAACTTTTTCTTTGGATAAACCTATCAACATTGGAATAAAATCCAGAAGCCTTTGAGTTCCTTCTGATTCTTCGGAAATTTCAAAGGCAATGTCATTTCCAGCTTCATCTTGTCTAATAGTAAGTAATTTTAAGGCCTTTAAGCTACCATTAGAATTTTCTTCAATCACATAATTACGAGAAGCAATTGATATAAATTGTACTGTTTCCTGTCCATATGGAAATTCTGCTTTGATTTCATCTTTCATCATAGATGGTATATCATTAGTATTTTCAAAATCTATTTCTTCAACTTCTAATCTACGAATTCCAAAATCGAAAAAGTCTATTATTTTATTAAAAAATTCTAAATTTAGTTTGGCTAGAGAGGTAAGAGCTTGATGTTTTGAGGTGGTAAATACTATAATCAGAGTCTCTGCAAACCATTTATATAAAAAGTGAAATTGCTGAATATTACGGTCTTGACAATTAGTTAAAAATAATAAATTACTTCTAGTGCTATGGGCTTCATAACCAATTCTTTGTTTTTCTTCTTCAGTGGAATTGGCAAAAATTGGATGTTCAAAATTAAAGGAAATAACTTCGCCTACTCTTTCAAACACTGGATTTTCTAATTGATGTCCCATTTCAAATAACCATTCTTCATGTACTTGAGTTTTATCAACACTAAAACCATAAGCATATTGTCGATTTTGGCAACGAAATTCAAACTCAAATCGAGATGGTTTACTACTACAACTGGTATCTAACTTAAAGGGTTTAACGTTAATATTACGATTTTTACCAACTCCATGGACAATAAAATCCTTAGCGAATCCCATTGATTTGATTAAATTAGACTTTCCAGACCCATTAGCTCCATAAAGAATAGAGGTTTTTAATAAGTCAATATCTTTTTGGTTATCACTATTAATAATATGATGCCTGTTATTATCTTCTTCAGAAGCAATCATATTAAAATCAATCATTTCATTAAAAGATAAAAAATTTTCCACGGTAAATCTGATTAACATATCTCAACCTCAATTTTAAGAATTGATACAGTATAACATAAAATTTTCTATGCACTGAAAATCACTGTATAATCAATTGACTTTACATTTTATTTTCTAAATTAAAGCTTTGTAATCTTTATTTATAAGACATCTTTCCTAAATAACGAAAACTATATAATCATGTATGGTTGAGTGAAACCTACCAGAAGCATTTCCCTTCCCCATCCTAAGTTAATAGGAGAACGAGGAGTGAGGTCGGCTTAGAATATATATATGGTTAATTACATACTTCATGTAGGATGTAATGATTTTACGATTTACATCTTTCGAGTCACATTAAATATACAATTTATGCAATTAATTCTGCATCCTTATATATCTTAGGAAATATGTCTATAGGATTTCTCAATTGGATAAATTTTAGTAATATAAAATAAGTCATTGATATTTATTTTGAATTTAATTTAGGGTGTGTCATAAATTAAAAAGAAGAACGAATTCTGCTAAAATGTGAATTAAGAGCTAAAATTATGTATCTTTATAAAAACAATGAGTTAAAAAATGCACGTTAAAAATCTACTGAAGTTACAATTTTTAATTA
>JASFYV010000266.1:0-21978 GCA_045046925.1 Candidatus Marithrix sp.
AAAGGATTACTTATTGGTGATAAAGGTTTTATCCGTCCTATTCTCAAACAAGAATTAACTACTGTTGGAATTGACTTACAAACTCCATTACGGAAAAATATGAAAGATGAACGTCCAAAATCATTTGTAAAACAATTGGTAAGCAAGCGTCGTTTAGTGGAAACAGTTATTGGACAATTAGCCGAACGTTACGAAATTGAAAAGACCAAAGCACGGGATATGTGGCATCTTACTAACCGTATTAGTAGAAAAATATTGTCTCACACTATGTGCGTTTTAATTAATAAAATGTTTGGTAATCCGCCATTGCAATTTGCTATTAAACTCTTAAAAGTTGCACATGGCGTAGTAATATTAAGATGATTGATATTTACTTTGAATTTAATTAAGAATTAAGAATTGCTACAAGTAAAATATCTAATAATCGACTGGTAAATAAATACTAAAAGCACTGCCTTTACCAAATTCACTATTTAATATAATTTTACCACCCATCATTTCAGCAAAATGTTTAGTAATAGAAAGCCCTAAACCAGTTCCTCCATAACGTTTAGTGGTAGAAGAATCTGCTTGAGTAAAAGCCATAAATAACTTACTTTTTTGTTCATCAGTCATACCAATTCCATTATCAATAACACAAAAAACTATTTGTTCAATGTCAGATATATATTGACGTTCTGCTCTAAGAATAATAGTACCATGTTCAGTAAATTTAGAAGCATTGCTAATTAGATTCAATAACATTTGCCGTAGTTTTGTAATATCAGTTTCTATATTGCCTAATGTGTCACAGCAGTCAACTCGTAAAGTATTACCATTTTTGGCAGCTAATGGTTTAGCAGTATTAATAATTTCCTCAATTAATTCTACAACATCAACTAGCTCAATAAATAATTCCATCTTACCAGCTTCAATTTTGGATAAATCTAATACATCGTTAATTAATTTTAATAAATGTTGGCCAGCTGAATTAATTTTTAGTAAATCAGATATACATTCGCTCTCGCCTAAACTTTCTGCATCTTCTTTTAATAATTCACTATATCCAATAATAGCATTAAGAGGTGTGCGTAATTCGTGACTCATGTTAGCGAGAAACTTGCTCTTAGCTAAATTTGCATCTTCGGCAGTTTTTTTAGCATGCTGTAAATCATTTTCTATCTTTTTACGTTCTATAATTTCCTTAGTGAGTAATTGATTAGCTTTTAATAGTTCTATAGTACGTTCACGGACTCTAATTTCTAATTCCTGCTTATGTTGAAAATCCTGTTCGATAAAACGTAAATAAGACTTAATTCTGGTAATTAATTGTGGAGTATCAATCGGTTTGGTAAGATAATCTGCCGCTCCAATAGCGAAACCTCTTTGCCGAAATTCTTCGGTTTTATAAGCAGCAGTTAGAAAAACTATAGGGATATGCCGATTTTTTTTACGAGAACGGATAGCTTCTGCAGTTTCAAATCCATCCATATTTGGCATTTGTATATCAAGAATAATTAAGTCTATCTTAGTTTCAAGTAGTAGTTCTAATGCTGCAATCCCAGATTGAGCCACTAAAATTTTAGCTTCAATATATTCTTCAATTAAAGTTCGTAAAGTAAATAAATTATTTTCATTATCATCGACAATAAGAATATTAAACAAGTTATGTTGTGACATAGTATTAATTATATTAAAATATTATTTTAGTATATAATAATTTTATGTTGTATATAATATCAATTATTCATAGATTCCAATCTTAAAAAAAAGTATCCTTAATATTTTTATAATCTATAAATTATATTATTATAATATCATCTATATTCGCTCCAACGTTTATTAACATTTGCTTATATATTTGTATTTGGCATTCCTTTTTACTAGTTTCCTTGGTACAATCTATCTCTGTTAAAAGCTCAACACCAACATCAAAACTATTTTTATTATGCCTACACCATATAACTTTACCATTAAATTTTAATGGAGGATTAACTAATATATTTACTATAATGATAGAGTCAATATCCCAATGAGAATCTGACTCAAATGCTATGCCTCCTAAACTTACATTATTCAAATATTCTTTATCATGCACCAGCTTATCCACATATCCTACTTCAATAGGTATATGAATTGGATGACGGATAAATTTTCTTCTCAATTCTTTTGACATATCTGTATTGGTTTAATAGTGCTTAGTTATTATTATAGTAGCTAAATGATATAAATAAATATGAATGATTAATAAAATTTACTTAAATCTTAAAATATAACACTATATCAAATTCAATTATTACACATCTTTTAAAGAAAGGATAATTATGGGAATGTTAACAGGTAAACGCGCCTTAATTGTTGGTTTGGCAAGTAATCGTTCTATAGCTTGGGGAATAGCTAAAGCTATGCATCGTGAAGGAGCAGAATTAGCTTTTACTTATCAAAATGATAAACTTAATAGCAGAGTTGTTAAAATGGCTGCTGATTGTAATTCAGAAATTACTATGCCTTGTGATGTTGGTAGTGATGAACAAATTGATAATGTATTTACTGAATTACAAAAAACTTGGGATGGTTTAGATATTATTATTCATTCAGTTGCTTTTGCTCCAAGAGAGGAATTGAATGGGGCGTATTTAGAAAATTCTAGTCGAGAAGGTTTTAGGACAGCTCATGAAATTAGTTCCTATAGTTTTTCTGCGTTAGCAAAAGCTGGACGTAGCATGATGCAAGGACGTAATGGAGCTTTATTAACTTTAAGTTATCTGGGTGCGGTGAGAGCTGTCCCTAACTACAACGTAATGGGATTAGCCAAAGCTAGTTTGGAAGCTAATGTTCGTTACCTTGCCCATGGTTTAGGACCAGAAGGTACTAGAGTAAATGCCATTTCTGCTGGCCCAATCCGTACTTTAGCCGCTGCTGGAATTGCAGATTTCCGTAGCATGTTAGATTATTTTGAAAAAAATTCCCCATTACGACGCAACGTAACAATTGATGAAGTTGGCAATACAGCCGCTTTCCTATGTTCAGATTTAGCTTCTGCAATTACTGGGGAAATTACCTATGTTGATTGTGGTTTCAATATTCTTGGTATGATTTAATCGGAGAATTACATTTTGACCCCAGATGAAAAAAAACAACAAGTTGCCAAAGCAGCTTTAGAATATGTAGTTGAAAATACGGTAATTGGTATTGGCACTGGTAGTACAGCTAATCATTTTGTTGATGCTCTTGCTACAATCAAACATAAAATTGAAGGAACTGTTGCTAGTTCTGATGCTACTGCTGAAAGATTAAGGTCTCACGGTATTCCAGTATTGGATTTAAATGGTGTAAATGAAATTTCCGTATATATCGATGGTGCTGATGAGTCTAATCGACATTTGCATTTGATCAAAGGTGGTGGTGGTGCTTTAACCAGGGAAAAAATTGTTGCGGCTGTAAGTAAGCGGTTTATTTGTATTGCCGATGATAGTAAGTTAGTTGATATGCTAGGCAAATTTCCATTACCAGTTGAAGTTATTCCAATGGCAAGCAGCTATGTTGCAAGAGAATTAGTAAAACTTGGTGGCCAACCAGTATTACGGAAGGATTTTGTTACTGACAATGGTAATTTAATCTTAGATATACATAACTTACAAATTAATGAACCAGTGGCTTTAGAAACTCAAATTAATCAAATTACTGGTGTGGTAACTAATGGTTTATTTGCAGCTAGTGGTGCTAATGTACTGTTATTAGGCAGCGATGATGGAGTTAAAATTTTAGAGTAGTCTCTTCAAATATTGAAGGCAAAGGATTGGGTAGTCCTGCATAAAGTAGTGGTTGACAAATCATTACTTTATTCAGGATAGCCAATTATATAATATGTTCTTGAATTTCTTGAGGGGGATTACATCTTTCCTGATTAGTATGGTTTAATCCCACGTTTGTTGAAGAGAATTACGAAGCTCTTTAGAATTATATCCTTTATCAGCAGCAATAACTTTTGTACGTAAGTTTACCTATTTTTCCAGTTTTAGATTTAATCAATGAGTGGAAGCACTTGTCTCTAGTTCGTTCCCATAGAAAGCTTACTAATCTCCCCTAATAATGGGGCGGGGGAAGTAACTTTCTGCGTAACATCAGTAATAATATTGCTATTTAATTAAAAATTAAGCATTCATAATTGCTATAGAGCAGAATGAGTAACTTCAGATTAGGTAAAATTCAGTGTCCAATTATAAAAGTTCTTCTATTCTGTTTATGTTTGGGAAAGTCTCTTATATTACTGGTTTTATCATCATATTCAATATATATTCCAGCAAAATTACCAGCTTTGATATTAAATGGTGGAATACCTTCTAATAAGAGAATTTCCCCAATCTTGCCAATACCTTGGTATAATTTTTTTCTTTCTTGGTCAATAACCATAACCCAGGCTTTTTCTGTAAAATGGATTTTTAAAGTTTCATACGGGTTAACCACAGATGTTTCAGCAGGTGTTTCCGTTGTAACATTTGGATTTTTATTAGATGTTTTAAGTATTTCTACTTCAACAAGTTCTACAGGAGTAGATATTTTTGGAACAACTTGAATCGGAATGATGGTTGGCATGATAATATTAGATTCTGCCATATTATCCGTAGTTTGAGTTGTAACTTCTGTAGGAAACAATATTTTTTCAATTGACTGATAACTGTTTGCTGGATTAAATTGTGAACTTAAAAGCATTAAGGCTATAATTGTAATAATTATTCCAATGATAGATAAAAAGATATTTTTTTCAAAATTAGCAAAATTATTCAAATAAGGAATTAAATATGGTTTTAATTTAGGTTTTATTGGAGATAGTGTTGGTTGTTGATCTATCATTTTTTCAAATGATTCCATTATATCCTTTTGTGGAATATCCTGTAACTTTGCATAGTTACGCAAATAGCCACGGACAAAAACATTTGGTAATTTTTCATATTTGTCACTTTCAAGTATTCTAATCATACTTGTTTCTAAAAAAAGCTTTTTTGCAGTAGCTTTAACTGACATACCATTTTTTTCACGTGCTTCACGTAAAATAGTACTGGGAGGAATGATATTTTCTGGGGAGATTTCATTATTATATTGGTTATTATTAGAAGAAACTTTATTTTCGACATCTAATACATTACATTCTTCTATATCATTGTATTTAAGTTGCATTTCGTGATTCATACCATATTACTCGTGTAAATTGAAAGTTGAGATGTGTAATTAAAAAATTACATTAATGGCATTTGAGCAAAATATATACCAAAAATTACTATTTAAAAATGATATAGGTAAACGATGTATTATAGAATTTCCCAATTTAGTTAAATATAATCTCTCCTAATCCCTTCCTAAAATAAGGGTGGGACGGGTGGTTTATGTACTTTATACAAACAGGAAACTCTATACTTTGATAAAATCATTACATGGAACTATAATATACTTGTAACACCAAATAGTCTATAATAAACCTTACTCTATAAAAATGGAGATATTCCATGAAAAATCCTAAGTTTTTAATATTTATTATATTATCCAGTTTAAATATTGGATGTACTGTGAATTTAAGTTCTCCTTATATGGGTGCAATAAGTTTTGCTGATTCACCAACATCTCCACCAGTTAATACTGTACCTATATTATGGAATATGCCAGTGCAAGCAATTGCTACTATACAACAACAGGCAATAGTTAAAAAAAAGCCAATAAAACTAAATTTAGATTCTGTTATGTTTGAAACTGGCAAAGCTACTCTTACTTTACAAGGCGAACATAGAATTAATGAGTTTGCTACTGTCATTCAGCATTATGGTACTCAAAATGTTCTTATAGAAGGACATACTGATAACACTGGTAGTAAATCTAAAAATCAAAAGCTTTCAGAAAATAGAGCTGATATAATACGTAATACCCTGATAAATAAAGGAGTCAATCCAAAAAGATTAATTACTAAAGGTTTAGGTGAAAAACAACCTATTGCAACTAATGCTACATTATCAGGTAGACAAAAAAATCGCAGAGTGGAACTTACCGTTTTACCTATAGAAAAACTTTATTAAATGTCTAATTTGTTTATTTCTGCTGCCCATAAATCTTCTGGTAAAACAACTATTACAATAGGATTGTGTGCAGCTTTGACCGCTCGTTCTATAATTGTCCAACCTTTTAAAAAAGGTCCAGATTACATTGATCCATTATGGCTTACTCAGGCTGCCCAACGTTCTTGTTATAATCTTGATTTTTATACAATGAACATATCTGAGATTCAACATAATTTTAATTATTATAGCCAAGGTGCTGATATTAGTATTATTGAAGGCAATAAAGGTTTATATGATGGCATGGATGTTAAAGGCAGTGATAGTAATGCGGCTTTAGTTTCTCTATTAAAAACACCAGTAATATTGGTAATTGATACGAAAGGTATGACACGTGGAATAGCACCACTATTGTTAGGTTATCAACTATTTGATAAAACAATTAATATCGCAGGAGTTATTCTTAATCAAGTTGGTGGAGAACGACATGAAAATAAATTACGCAATGCGGTTGAATATCATACTGATATCAAGGTTATAGGTTCGGTACGACGTACCTCTGAATTAGAAATTAAAGAACGTCATTTAGGATTGATTCCTAGTAATGAAGATAACCAAGCTCAAATTAAAATTAATAAAATTGCTGATTTAGTTGCTTCTCAAGTCGATCTTGAACAAATTATTCCTCAAAATATTCATACAATTTCCCCAACTTTCAATAATCAATCCAGTAATACTACTCTAGTAAGAATTGGAATCATTCGGGATGCAGCCTTTGGTTTTTACTATCCTGATGATTTAATTGCCTTGCAAGCAGCTGGAGCTGAATTAATATTTATTGATGCACTACATGATGCACATTTGCCAACAGTTGACGCTTTGTTTATTGGCGGAGGTTTTCCAGAAACAAAAATGGCTGAACTAGCTAATAATGATAGTTTGAAACAAGATATTTACAATGCAATTGAACAGGAAATGCCTGTTTATGCTGAATGTGGTGGACTTATGTATTTATCCCGTCAGATAACTTGGCAACACCAAAGCTATAAAATGGTGGGAATTTTACCTTTTGATACAATAATGGAAGTTCAGCCTCAAGGTCGTGGTTATGTTCATCTAACTGAAACTGGACAAGGATTATGGCCAACATTAAACTCAGCTACTCAAGATTTTTATGCTCATGAATTTCATTATTCACGGGTAGTTAATTTACCAACTAATTTAAAATTTGCTTATCAAGTGTTGCGTGGTGAAGGTTTAGATGGTAAATATGATGGAATTATTTATAAAAATACTTTAGCCAGTTATGCTCATTTACATGATGTGGAAAGCAATCACTGGACTAAAAGATTTGTCAAATTTATTCATTCTCATAAAATAGGAGAAATAAATGCTTAGTATTACTGATAAGGCTGCTGCTCAAATTTTACAAGCTTCTAAAGATGGAGAAATGCAAGGAATGGCGTTACGACTTGCTCCTTATACTAAAGAAAATGGTAGTATTGAATATAATAAAATGGGATTCGATGCTATTAAAGATGATGATATAAAAATTCATTGTGATGGGATTGACATTGTATATGAACAAAATTATCAAGAATTATTACAAGATGCAGTAATGGATTTTGTGGAAATTGAGGCCGATGAATTTAGCTTTATTTTTCTTAATCCCAATGACCCAAATTATATTCCACCAAAGTAAATAGATAATATCTAGCTTTTCGTGAATTTTAAATAAGGCTGCGTAATATCAATTAATATTTGAAGTTACGCAAACTTTAAATAGATTTTTTTCATTATAAATAAACTAATTAAAGAACTATAAACTTAATTCTATTATAGAAAAAATAATAACCATACTAGTGATAGAGATTATAAAAAAGTTAGCCCACAACCATAAATTAGTAAGGATTTCCACCTTTGTAAGTCTTTGTATTTATCCAATATTATCTACTTCAAAATAATTAAATCCTTGTATTTTATTGTCTTTATTTAAAATTGTATGAAAAACAACCTTAGTTTTAATTTTTTACAATGCTTATTATTTTGCGGGAAAAATGGAAAAGCCTAAATTTAAGGAATTAATTGAAAAATATGCTTTATTTGAGTATTTTCCAGAAAATTTACTACTTAATATTGAACATAAATCTTTTTACGCAAATTCAGCTTACTTTGAAAGTGATTAATAGACATCTTTCCTAAATAACGAAAGCGATATAGTATGGTTGAGTAAAACCTACCGCAAGCATTTCTCTTACCCATCCTTTCCTAGGTTAAGAGGAGAACGAGGGGTGAGGTTGGCTACTAGAAAATACTATATGAGACCATTGTTTATTAGCTGTTACTAAATAAAGCAAAACTACCGTTTGACCATTAAAATAACCGCCTGTTTTCTTGTCAAATACTTTGTGTGTTGCAAAAATCCGTTTAGTTACTCTGGCTCGTTGCCTATCATCAGTATAGATAATATTCAAGAGATTTTGTTAAAAACTTGATAGTCGAGTATAATGTAGGATGCAGAATGAATTGCATAAATCGTGTATCTAATGTGACTCTGAAGATGTAATTCGTAAACTCATTACATCCTCTACATGAAGTATGTAATTAACCATAATTAGTAGCCAACCTCACCCTTCACTTAGGAAAGCATGGGGTAAGGGATATGCTTATGGTAGGTTTCACTCAACCATACATGATTATATCGCTTTCGTTATTTAGGAAATATGTCTATTATATCATTGTCATATTAATAACCATACAGGTCAAAAAAATAAACAGATTTATGTTAGCCATTGAATTTAAAAATGTTTGTAAATATTATAGTTATAAACAAGTACTTAATGATATCAATTTGAAAATATTCTCTGGTGAGTTTTTTGGTTTAGTGGGAGTTAATGGAGCTGGCAAAACTACAATGTTAAAAAGTTTATTAGATTTGTGTGAAATAGAACAAGGAAATATTAATTTATTTGCTGTACAACATACTGATCATAATGCCCGTTCCAAGTTAGCTTTTTTACCAGAACAATTTGTGCCTCCTTATTATTTAACTGGCCAAAGGTTTTTAATCTATATGGCTGAATTATATAATTATAAATATGATTCTGAACAGGCTAAAATAATCTGTGAATTATTAGATTTATCCACTTCAGTTCTTAAACAACCAGTACGTGATTACTCAAAAGGTATGGCTCAAAAACTTGGTTTAACAGCATGTTTATTAGCTAATAAACAACTATTAGTTTTAGATGAACCAATGGCTGGTTTAGACCCTAAAGCTCGAGCTTACCTTAAAAAACGTTTATTAGACATGAAAGCTAAAGGCACTACAATGTTTTTTAGTACTCATTTATTAGCAGATGTTGAAGCATTATGTGACCGCATGGCCATTTTACATGAAGGTAAGTTACAATTTATTGGTACTCCAACTGAATGCTGCACTATATTTTCTGCTTCCAATCTTGAACAAGCTTATTTAAATTGTATTGAAAACTAATCTAACCGAATGGCTTAATTGGCAAAGCTCACTGCATCCTAGCAAAATAGAATTAGGTTTAAATCGAGTTCGTACCGTTGCTGAACGTTTAAATCTACTAACTCCAAATTTTCCTATTGTTATTGTTGCTGGAACTAACGGTAAAGGCTCTAGTGTTACCTTACTTGATGCTATGTTAACCGCTAACAATATGCGAGTTGGCCGTTATACCTCTCCTCATTTATTACATTATAATGAACGAATTTGTATTGCAAGAACTGAAGCTAGTGATGTTCAAATATGCCAAGCTTTCACTACCATTGAAACAGTTAGAGCTGAAATTTCGTTAACTTTTTTTGAGTTTGCTACTTTAGCAGCTATGGTATTGTTTAAACAGAATAAAGTTGATATTGCAATTCTTGAAGTAGGATTAGGAGGTAGATTAGATGCTGTCAATATTTTTGATGCTGATGTGGCGTTAATAACAACTATAGACATAGATCATAGCGATTGGTTAGGCGATAATAGAGAAGCTATTGGCTTGGAGAAGGCCGGAATTCTTAGAGCCAAAAAACCAGCAGTTTGTAGTGATCCAAATCCTCCACAAAGTATAATTCAACATGCTAAACAGCTTGCTACAGAACTATATTGCATACAAAATGATTTTACTTATCAGAAGACAAAAGACGGTTGGAATTGGCAAACTGATAATGACCCTATCATAGACTTACCAAAGCCTAATTTGCGTGGTGATTTTCAGCTCCAAAATGCGGCTGGAGTATTGATGGTATTAAAGCTTTTACAATTGCCAATTATTCCGAGTGGATTAACTAATGCCTATATTCCGGGTAGATTTCAAATTTTATCAGGAGCGGTAACTCGTATATTTGATGTGGCTCACAATCCTATAGGAGCAAAAATTTTAAGTGCAACACTACAAGAATATCCCAGTAAAGGTAAAACCTATATCGTATTAGGAATGTTAGAAAAAAAAGATATTGCTAGTTTTGTTAACATAATGCAAGATAGCAGCACTGATTGGCATATTGCACCTTTAAATACTCCAAATACTGCTACAACTCAACGTTTGACTGATAATCTAACCACCAACAATAATATAACTACTTACTCATCTATAATAAAAGCTTATAACAATGTACTTTCTATAGCTAAAAATGGAGATCGGATTTTAATAACTGGGTCTTTTTATACAGTTGCTGAAGTATTGAGTACAATTAAATGGGAATCCAAATAGTATCTATTAAATCTAATGAAAATTAACGAATATAATACACTTCCAAAACGTGGTCGCCGAATTCATTTTATCGGTATTGGTGGGGTTGGCATGTGTGGGATTGCTGAAGTAATGCACCGTATCGGTTACGCAATTTCTGGTTCAGATTTACATAGTGGTAAAATGACTCAGCATCTAGCTGATTTAGGAATAAAAATTCAGATCGGTCATGCGGCTGAACATGTACATGGTTGTGATGTTGTGGTAATTTCCAGTGCTGTAAAAGAAGATAATCCAGAAGTAAAAGCCGCCCGAATCAAAAGAATTCCAGTAGTACCGAGAGCTGAAATGTTAGGTGAACTAATGCGTTTCCGCCAAGGTATTGCAATTGCAGGAACTCATGGCAAAACTACCACAACTAGTTTGATTGCTAGTATTTTAGCCGAAGGGAATTTAGATCCAACCTTTGTCATTGGAGGAAGATTAAACAGTGCAGGAACTCATGCAGGTTTAGGCTATGGTGAGTATTTAGTTGCCGAAGCTGACGAAAGTGATGCTTCTTTTTTATATTTGAAACCAGTAATGGCAGTAGTAACCAATATTGACGCAGATCATATCAGAACTTATGACAATGATTTTAATAAGTTACAACAAACTTTTATTGATTTTTTAAGCCAATTACCTTTTTATGGTTTAGCGGTATTATGTATTGATAACCCTGTGATAGCTAATCTATTGCATCGTTTAACTAAGCCAATGATAACTTATGGATTGTCAGAACAAGCTGATATCCGAGCAACTGATATTAAATATCAACAAGGAAAAACTATTTTTAAAGTATTACGAGGTCAAAACCATTGGTTAGATATAACTTTGAATTTACCTGGTAAGTATAATGTACATAATGCTTTGGCTGCTATTGCTATAGCTCGTGAAGTAGGAGTATCTGATCTAGCGATTAGTAAAGCTTTAAGTGAGTTCAGTGGTATTGATCGACGGTTTCAAATGCAAACCATAAAAATTCCTCAAGGAGAAATCTTACATATCGATGATTATGGTCATCATCCAGAAGAGATTGCAGCAGTGTTGAATGCTATTGAAAATGGTTGGCCAGAAAGACGTTTGATTGTAGCTTTCCAACCGCATCGTTACACTCGCACTCAAGATTTATTTGACGAATTTGTCCAAGTGTTGTCTAAAATTAAAATTCTATTATTATTAGAGATTTATCCAGCTGGCGAAGTTCCAATTGCTGGAATAACTGGTACAGATTTATGTAAAGCAATCAACAACGATGTAAAATTTCTATCTGATCCAACAAATTTACCAGAGACTGTTGCTCCAATGCTACAAGATCAAGATATTTTGCTTACTTTGGGAGCAGGAAATATTGGGGTAGTTGCAGCCATTTTAGCTGATAAACTATAAATATTTGACCAACTATAGGCAATCAAAACTGATTGCCTATTGTATTATTAGCTGGATCGTTTTTTCTCACAATCTTCAATCAAAACATCCAACAGTTTTACAGAAGTTTTTGCTTCTTCTTTTATTTCATTTAAAAAATCTATTTCACTTTTTGAGATATTACCATCCACAAATAATGCCGTTCTAAGAATATCAACTTCACGTTCACTAATATGTTTATCTGCCAAAGCAAAAGCTTTTGCTACTTTACGCCATTCAGCCATTGGTTGCTCCTGTTTAATTATAAAATATATGAAGTGTAACAATATCATATTAAATTCAAGAACACAATGAAGTGTAATAATTCTTAATTAGATATATTTCCTAAACTAAAATTATGCAGATCGTAGATTTAAGGTCAATGCCATTAAGTTAAGGGCAGCAGGTCTGCCCCTACATAATATATTTCAATATGGTAGGGGCGAACCTATGTGTTCGCCCTGCTTAACTTAATAGCATTGCATCCTATAATCTGCATAGATTCAGATACAATCTGAACTCAATATTTAAGGTTTATCAATATCTAAATGTACGTCTCCAATATCCTCATGTAAAGCTATAACTTCTTTGTTTGGCACTGTAGATAGTTCCATCTTATAAGCCAAGAACCACATCATAAATACCCCAATAACCCACCATAATATTTGCCAAGCCCAAATAGAAGGCATACCAAGGAACCAAGTAGAAACATCGTTAGGATTACCGAATATCCAGTTACCAATCACTGCTCCAGGGCCAATTCCAAAGAAGAACCATACTAAAGTGATAATCCATGCTATAGGTATCAAACCTCGTTTAGAATCAGGTAAAGAAGCATGTTCTCGTAAGAAAGTATGGAAAGTCAAACGATGTTCAAAATCTTCTCTATTTTGTGTCAAAGCCGATACAATAATGGCTAAACTCAAATTAAATAATATACCCCAACCCGCCGAGTGAATAGTCAAAGGCCAGCGTCCCCATAATGGATCAATACTAATTAAAGTAAATACTTGAGCTCCAATTGATTCAGTCATAGTAACGGCAATCAGCCCAGCAATTAAACCAACAACTATACCTTGCCGAGTTAAAAATGGCCACCAACAAACTGCGATTAAAGCTGGCCACATTTGGAATCCATATGCAACTGCAAGTCCACCTAATAATACCAACGCATCTTTAGCAGTGGTAGCAACGGCTAATGCAGCCAATACGATAAGTACTACGCCTACTCGGCCAAAGAATTTTTGTTGGCTATGAGTTGCTTGAGGCATGATATAGCGTTTTAAAATATCTCGGGTTAACATACCGCCAGCAGTTGACATATAAGCAGCTCCGGTAGATTGCATAGCGGCTAAAGCACAGACTGATAATATACCAACTAACCAAGGAGCAGAATCAGATATTAAATGAATTAATTGTGGTACTAGCATACCCTGTTTACCAGTAGAATCCATTAAATCTATTCCACCCAAACCAGCTCCCATCACATTATTGACTAAATCAGGATATGCCGCTAAAAATTTAAGGTCAGCTCCTAAAAAATGAGCTCCCAAACCTTGCATGGCGGTAAATACAAATAGAATAAATCCGATCACAAATGAAGAAGCCCAAACTTGTTGTGGTGCAAAAGGTTTAGGACTACTATTAGCAAAGGCCCACATGGAGAAGGCTGGAGCTGATTGAATTCCCATCAAAGCAAACATATAGGTTAGAACCATGATACCAGTCCACGCTCCACCAATAGCACTTGGCCCATTGCTAACAAATTGAATTACCCCAGGAATTGCAATATAATGGCTATAACCTTCAGGAGTTCTGATAGTGTCCATTTGAGATAATGCCGCAATACTATCGTTTAAATTACTCCAACCACCAACATAGTAAACCGAAATTATACCTATCGCCACAATACCAAGAGCCAACAATATAGCCTGTAAAGTATCCACATAAGCTACCGCTCTCAAACCACCAGAAGCAACATAAATAATTACCACTGCTGATAACATCCACATTCCAACAGTAACATCTAACATGTTGTCAGTTAAGACATTAAATAGGAAACCAGATGCACGCAATTGTAAACCTAAGTATGGTACGGAAAATACTAATGCTACTAATACTACTAAAATGCGGACGGCATCGGATTTAAAATAAGTCGCTAACATTTCACCTGGAGTAATAAACCCAAAGCGTTTACCAAGCATCCATTGCCGTTTTAAGAAAATAACTCCGGTAAAGGGAATAGTGATTGCGTAAAAAGATGCGTAAGCATACTGAAATCCATCACGATATAGTAGCCCTGGATGTCCCATAAAAGTCCAACCAGAGAAAGATGTTGCAGTTGCTGCTAATATAAATACCCACAATGAAATAGAACGACCAGCAATAAAATAGTCACTGGCGGTCTTAGCTGACATTGCACCTTTGATACCCCAAAAGATACAATATGACCAATACAATCCTACGAAAACAAATAACCAAATAATTTTTGGATCAATGTCCATATAACTATCTCCGATAAAATCATATAAGATATGATTAAATTTAAGTGAAAACTCATAACAAAAGTTATAATAAGCAATTGAAAATTTATAGTTAATGCTCAATAATTCATGCTTAAACTATGAGCGAAATACACATCAATGTTATCACATATTATTATTTTATAGTAACCAAAAGTAATAATTTTAGGAGTAGAACGAGAGATGGTTAGTTTTACTAAATTTAGATGGAATATTCTATAGGTATTCGGGAATGGATTTTTAATTATGAATTAGTGAATGAAGAATGGTTAATTACTAATGATTTTGATTTTCATTAACAAAATTCACAGTTAACCATTCACAATTAATTATATCAATTTTTATATCATAACCTGTTTCAATGCATTAATACATATAGTATTTTCTGTTTCAGTACCAATAGAAATTCGCAGATGATTTGGCATACAATAACCACCACCTATTGGACGGGTAATCACTCCTTTAGTCAGTAAAGCTTCATAAATTTTAGCTCCATCTCCTACTTCAACTGCTAAAAAATTACCTAATGACGGAATATAAGATAGTTGCATTTCAGCCAAAGCATCTTTCAACTGTTGCATTCCAATTCGATTTAATTCAATACTTTTATCGAGATATTCACTATCGCTTAAAGCTACTACACCAGCACATAAAGCTAAATTATTAACATTGAATGGTTGGCGTACTCGATTTAATAAATTAGCAACTTGTGAATTAGAGATTGAGTAACCAACCCGCAATCCAGCTAAACCGTAAGCTTTGGAAAAAGTTCTAGTTATCACTAAATTGGGATAATCATTCAACCATTCTAAGCTATTAGGATAATCAGAATTTTTACAAGCATATTCATAGTATGCCTCGTCCACAACTATAATAATTGTTTTTGGAACTGTAGCTAAAAATTCTTGCAAACTAGTTTTATCAACCCAAGTTCCAGTGGGATTATTTGGATTAGCAATAAATATTAAACGTGTATCATTATTAATTGCTTTCAACATAGCAGTTAAATCATGTCCCCAATTTATGGCTGGAGTAATGATCATTTTAGCTCCTATAGCTTGAGTTACCAAAGGATAAACCGCAAAAGCATGAGCCGAAAAAACTATAGAATGTTGTGAAGTAACAAAAGCTCGAGCAATTAATTCCAACAAATCATTAGAACCATTACCTAAAGTAATAGTATCCATTTCTACGTTATATTTATTTGCAATAGCTTGTTTTAATTCAAAACCATTACCATCTGGATAACGAGATAATTCTGATAAATTAGCTTGAATTGTCTCCAATACTAATGGACTAGGCCCAAGAGGATTTTCATTAGAAGCCAGTTTTATAACATTAGTTATGCCATATTCCCGTTCTAATTCTGCAATAGGTTTCCCAGGTTGATAAGGTTGTAATCCTTGAATTCCAGGAGTTGCTAGTTCTAAAAAATCCATATATTCCTTATTTTATAAAAAGTATAGTAATTTTTAATTATGAATGCTTAATTCTTAATTAAATTCAAAAATAAATCATTTATATTACTGTAATCTATCCAATTGGGAAATGTAATAATATTAGCTGTACTGGTTTAAACTTGTGGTTCTAACCAAATTAAACTTGCCATCCGACCAGTTACTTTGTCACGTCGATAGGAATAAAATCGTTCTGGTTCTGAATAAGTACAAAAATCACCACCAAATACTGATGTTATACCTTGATTAGCTAATCGTTGACGAGCCAATAAATATAAATCTGCTAACCAATGCTTATTGTCTGTTAGTTTGAATGCTTCGGTAGCTTGAGGTAGAAAATCAGTAAAAGTTTCATAAACTTCTTCCCCAACTTCAAATTTTTGTGAGCCAATCGCTGGCCCTAGCCACACCAAGGCTTCAGTAGTAAAATGTTGTAAAACTTCCTCTAATATTCCATTAGCTAAACCACGCCACCCAGCATGAATTGCAGCAACTTTAGTTCCTTCTTGGTCACAAAATAATACTGGGATACAGTCTGCCGTTAAAACTACACAAACTTGGCCAATCGTATCAGTATAACTAGCATCAGCTTGACAATCCATATTAGTTGGAATTGCATTCACAGTTTTGATACTATGCGTTTGTTCCAACCAGATTGGTTCAGAAGGTAACAGTAAAGATTTTTTTAAAGTAGCTCGATTTGCCAGAACTGTTTGTATATCATCGCCAACATGTGTAGCTAAATTAAAACTGGAATAAGGTATTTGACTATGACCAGATTTCCGAGTAGTAGAATAAGCTTTTACTTGAGGAGGTGCAGGCCAATTAGGAGTAATTAAATATTGCATAAATCGCATTTCCAAATAATATCCAATAACTATCTCAAATTAATTGGTTATATTTTGAGTCATAGATAAAACTTCTTAAAAACTTGACATTATTTAATATATCAATTACCATGGAAAGTTGTCATAATATTGACAGTAATATTTGTTTTAATATTTTACATTTTAAAGGCTATAAAATAACTTATTTTACAATATAAATAGGTTAAGAAAATTTATAGTTTTATACAGTTTTTCAGTTAGATAAAAGCTTAAATATATTCAGTTTAGCAATTTTTCTATCTTAGTATTATTCAATAGTGAATGTCAAGTTGAATTTGAATTACATATAAGTATTTATAGTATCTATTACTGATAATTTAAGTGTGATATTTAGTTTTAAACTTTGAAATTCCATTTATGGTTATTTCATCTTAATCAGGAGACAAACATGCGCGATGATCGTCATAATGAGCATAGCAGTTATGGTTTAGAAAATCATGGACTATCTAATTTAAATGATATTTATTGGAATCTAAACACACCTGCCCTTTATGAACACGCACTTAAAAATAATGAGGGAATTTTATCTCATTTAGGTCCATTAGTTGTTCGTACCGGTCACCATACTGGTCGTTCTGCTAATGATAAGTTCACTGTTCAAGAAGACTCTACTAAAGATGATATTTGGTGGGGTAAAATTAATCGCCCAATTTCATCAGAAAAATTTGACGAACTGCATCGTCGCATGGGTTTATATTTACAGTCAAAAAATGTTTATGTACAAGACTGTTATAGTGGAGCTTCTGCAGAACATAGGTTACCAGTTCGCATTATAACTCAATATGCTTGGCATAATTTATTTATTCGTAACATGTTTTTGCAGGCTACCCCAGAAGAACAAGCTAATCACATGCCAGGATTTACTGTGATTGATGCTCCAGAATTTCATGCTAGTCCTACTATTGATGGTACAAATTCAGAAACTTTTATTGTCGTTAATTTTGCTAAAAAATTAGTTCTAATTGGTGGCACTAGTTATGCTGGTGAAATGAAGAAATCCATCTTCAGTGTAATGAATTACTTATTACCTAAGAAAGGTGTTTTACCAATGCATTGTTCAGCCAACATTGGTGCAGACGGTAACACTGCAATATTCTTTGGTTTAAGTGGTACTGGTAAAACTACTTTATCGGCCGATGCTTCCAAGACACTAATCGGTGATGATGAACATGGTTGGGATGACGAAGGTATTTTCAACTTTGAAGGCGGTTGTTACGCTAAGTTGATCAACCTATCTCCAGAAGCAGAACCAGAAATTTATGATACTACTCGTAAATTTGGAACTATACTGGAAAACGTACCATTAGATTCTAAAACTCGTCGAGTTGATTTGATGGATGATAGTTTTACCGAAAATACTCGTGGTTCTTATCCAATTTCTCATATTGATAATGCTACTCGGGAAGGTAAAGGTGGTCAGCCTAAAAATGTGATCTTTTTGTCTGCTGACGCATTTGGAGTGTTGCCTCCTGTTTCCAGATTGACTAAAGCTCAAGCAATGTATCATTTCTTATCAGGTTACACTGCTAAAGTAGCTGGTACTGAAAAAGGTATCACTGAGCCACAACCTAATTTTAGTGCTTGTTATGGGGCTCCTTTTATGCCTATGCACCCACAAGTATATGCTGATTTGTTAGGCAAAAAGCTAGAAAAACATAATGTTAATATTTGGTTGATTAACACTGGTTGGAGTGGTGGACCTTATGGAACTGGTGAAAGAATGAAGATTCAACATACCAGAGCTATGATCAACGCTATTTTAGATGGTAAATTGGAAAATGTGGAAACAGAAGTAGAACCTTTCTTTAGTTTAGCAATTCCAAAAAGCTGTCCAGGTGTACCAGATGAAGTATTAAATACTCGTAATACTTGGGCTGATAAAGCTGCTTATGATGTTCAAGCTAAGAAACTAGCTGGCATGTTTGCAGAAAATTTCAAACAGTATGCTGATCAAGCAACTAAAGAAATTTTAGCAGCTGGACCTTCAGCTTAATAAATTAGTTTAACTAAACCTTCCCTTATTTTTCATCTAATATTAAGGGAAGGTATATTCTGAAAACACATCTATCTCAATTATTTCTTCAAATCCCCGTGTCTAGCTTGTGTAGCAATTTTTAATTAATTCATCAATTATTTGTATTTCTGTAATCTATTAAATTAGGAAATGTTATATATATTTCAATAATACTGTAATATGTTTTGAATTAGATTTATAGAATATATCCGTCCATTGAAAACAAAAAATACCGTTACTGCCTAAACAGTGGAATAAAGTTCTGTAGGTTTCATAAACGTCGCATTAATTCTTGTATTTCTATGAGTAAATTAGAATTTTTACTTGACATAAAAATTAAGTAGGATTAAGATGTTATTTTAAAGGTATATTAAATTTATAGTCGTTATTATACCTGATTTAACGGATAATATCGAATATATGGGTATATTTGACAGGATAATTCCTAAACCGGGCAAATTTGCCTGAATTTCCGGTCAATATGCTGGCAAAAGGTCAGGATATTATTATGAAGGCAAACTTGCCTGATTTGTCGGTTAATATCTAAGAATAACCTGGCGAATATACCTTATAATAAGTAGTTAGATAAAGGTTGAAAATGAAAACAGCTATATTCTCTGATATACATGGAAATTTATCCGCACTTGAAACTGTATTGGATAATATAAAGGAGCAAAATGTAGATAGAATTCTTTGTCTAGGTGATCTAGTGGAAGGTGGTGATCATAATGATGCTGTTGTTGATATAATCAGAAAAAATGATTATCAAACAGTAATTGGAAATCATGATGAAATTAATGATTGTATTTTAACTCAATCAAATCAAGAATGGTTAAGTAATTTACCCGAAAATATAATAGAAAAAAATATTTTGTTCACTCATGTTTCACCGAGAAGAAAAAAAAGGTTAATAATCTCCAGTGATATTGAGGCATGGAATGTATTTGATGAAGAAAATTTTAGACTATGCTTTATTGGTCATACTCATTCTCCAGTTATATATGGTGATAAAAATAATTCTTTTGGGGAAGCTAAAACGTATGATATGGATGAAGGAATATTCTGTATGAAAAATAATGATCGTTATATCATATCATTTGGTGCAGTAGGCTATCCAAGGAATGGAGGAATATATATTCGATATGGTATATTTGATGATCAAGAAAATACAGTAGAATTCATCAAATTAAATGGTTTTCTTTTACCATATGGATCTAATACTCAATATTAAGTAGTTACATTTTATTATATTGAAAAGCAGGAAATAAATTGGTTATAATGTAATGGGCTATGATAAGTAATATGGAACTTTCATTTAAGTTATTAGTATAAATAACATGAAAACTCGTAAGCCGTATATATTTGATTAATCAGTTGTAATTTGGTAGGGTGCATAAGCGATAGTGTCATGCACCTTATTTCTAACTTTATCTTGGAGGCGGACTTTCAGCCGCTCAAGAATGGTGTTATGCCCCAAATAGAAACATTTAGTTTAGTACGCAGCTGGTAAATTTTTTAAACAACAAAAGGAATCAGAGATTATGGCAGACCCAAGAGCATTTATAAGTTTTGACTTCGATCACGATGAAACAGAAAAAGTTTTGTTTGTGGGGCAAGGAAAAAACTCAAAAACCCCTTTTTCCATTCAAGATTGGTCGACGAAGTCATCTATGGCTCAATCTAAATGGGAAGCAATCGTTAAGGAGAAAATAAATAAGTGTAATATGGTTATTGTGCTTTCCGGTAAAACTATGGCCAGCGCAACTGGTGTGGCTAAAGAAATAGCTATGGCTAAAGATCAAGATGTTCCCGTCTTTGGTGTTTACATTGACGGTGCAAATACGTCGAGTAACTTGCCTAATGGGTTGCAAAGAAATAGAACAATTGCTTGGAAATGGGACAAAATTTCAGATGCAATTGATAAAATGATGACTGAAGGAAAGAATAAATAAGGTTTTACTATGAAAAAAGCATTGATTGTAGGCATAGATGATTATCCATCATCACCTCTTAATGGTTGTGTTAATGATGCAAATGCTATTGCAAATACTTTAGAGTCTAACGGGAATGGTTCCCCAAACTTTGGTGTTAAATTAATTACCTCACCAAGTGTTGAAGTGACAAGACCTGTACTCCGAGAAGCTATAGAAGAACTATTTAGCGGTGAACCAGATATGGCTCTATTGTATTTTTCTGGACATGGGTTTATAAAAAGTACCGGAGGATATTTAGTTACTAGAGATGCTGATCGATATGACGAAGGTGTTTCAATGGATGAAATACTCAATTTGGCAAATCAATCTAAAGCTAAGAACAAAATCATAATTCTTGATTGTTGTCATTCTGGTGCATTAGGGTCTCCAAATGTAACAGGTAATAATTTGGCGCAACTCTCTGAAGGATTATCTGTATTAACGGCAAGTCGAGATAGTGAGTCAGCATTAGAAATCAACGGTTCAGGGGTGTTTACCTCTCTAGTAGTTGATGCTTTAAAAGGCGGAGCCGCCTATTTAAGGGGGAATATAACTCCGGGGTCACTTTATGCATATGTTGATGAGGCTTTAGGGGCATGGGATCAACGCCCAATATTTAAAACCAACGTATCAAGTTTCACATCTTTAAGAAACGTCCCTCCAAAGGTGCCATTTGAAACTATGCGGAAAATCACAACATACTTTAAAACACCTGAGTCCGAGCACGGTCTTGATCCTTCGTATGAATATACTGAAGCATCAGCAGTTGAGGGTAATGTAAAAATATTTAAAGATTTGCAAAAGTTCCAAGGAGTTGGGCTTGTCGTTCCTGTTGATGAAGAGTTTATGTATAGTACTATTTAAATTCAATAATCTTTTTGGAAGGCCAAATCTATCGCTTTATTAAAATCCTCACAAGTATTTTTCACCTTCTTGATCCGTGATTA
>JASFYV010000267.1:0-6648 GCA_045046925.1 Candidatus Marithrix sp.
ACGTTTAAAATTTAATTAAAAATTATTATTAAATATATAAAATGAAAAATACAATTATTGGGGTTTTATTAATCGCTGTGATTGGTTTTGCTGTTTATGCAGCTTATCAAACTCACAATATGCAAACCGCTGGACAGATGGCACAGTCTGGTACAATGCAACAACATATGCAATCAACTGTTAAGCCAGAACTAATTAAACGAGTAAATGATCCGGCTCAAATTACCTATGGCAAAAAAGCCTATCAAGAATACTGTGCTAAATGTCATGGTTTAAATACTGAAGGTGCTGTTGATTGGAGGAAACAACTTCCAGATGGTAATTTTCCTGCTCCACCTTTAAATGGTACTGGTCATGCGTGGCATCATCCAATGGCAACATTACAAAATGTTATCAAAAATAGTCGAAAAGGTAGTGAAATGCCGGCTTGGAAAGATACTTTAAACGATGCTGAAATTGATGCTATTATCGCTTGGTTTCAATCTCAATGGCCGGATGAAATTTATACTGCTTGGAAAAAAAGAGGCCATTAATAATGCTAGAAATAATACCCAACTTACATCCAATTTTTGTCCATTTTACTGTGGCATTAATTAGTAGTGCTATTGGTTTATTCCTAATCGCTTGGTTTATTGGCAAAAAACCGATACAGAAGCAATTATTAACAGTTGCTAATTGGAATTTATGGCTAGGAGCTGGATTTACAATTATAACCATTGCAGCTGGTTGGTTTGCTTATAACACAGTTACTCATGACACAGCTTCACATATAGTTATGGACATCCATCGTAATTTAGCTTTAGCTACATTAGTTGTAATATTATCAATAGCATTTTGGAGTTGGAAATATCAAACTAAGATAATTAATCCAATTTTATTGCTTGCCGTGCTAAGTTTATTAATGACTACTGCTTGGTATGGTGGTGAATTGGTATATAGGCATGGTATTGGAGTAATGTCTTTACCAAATACAGAGGTTTTTCAAGGTCCGACTAGACCTGAAACTGATGATCACAATACTGACAATCATACTCATTAAAAGGAGGCAAACTAACCCATAAATAGTTAATAATTAAATCATTGGTTTCATTATTAATTAACCATTAGCTATTAACCATTCACAATTAAAAACTACTTATCGTCTACTTGGATTGTATATCCTATATATTTTTTATTAACTTTAATTAAGGTAAATTTTATGAAATCATATGCGTTAGTAGCAATATTAACTCTAAGTTCTCCTTTTGCATTAGCTGAAGATGCGGCAGATGTTACTCATGAAGAACATACACCACCAGCTGCACCTACTGAGACCATGCCTACTGTACCTGCTAAGCCTCTTACTCAAATGGAAATCATGCAAACTATGATGAAAACCATGCAAGAGATGTCTGCTAAAATGTCAATTGTTGCTGATAAGATCGAAGGCAAACATGATATGGCTGCTGATCCTGCACAGAAGCAAAAGCAAAAAATGCACAAGCTGAAAATGCAAATGAAAGCTCATATGGAAAAAGCCATGCAAGCCAAAGAACCATCCGAACGCAAACAACATATGCAAAAACATATGAAAAAGATGCAGGAAATGATGGCCGATATGAAAATGGCTAAAATGGATAAATCCTATTCTGAATCAAATTCTGAACCACAAAGTGATAAAGGTGAAAGTGGCAATATGATGAAAATGATGCAGAAAAAAATGAAGAAAATGAAGGATAAGATGAAAGGCAAACATCGTAAAGAAGTTGATCAACGCCTTGATAACATCGAATCCATGCTAGAGCAAATGTTGCAACATCAAGCTGTTAGTGCTAATTAGTTTTACAAACGCTTAGTATTTAACATTGAACCTGACAGGTTGATAAAACTTGTCGGGTTTTCCTTGTAAATTTTTTATAAATATTCAAATGACAATTAATTCAAATTTACATTCTTCCTTTAAATTGGATGAAACAAATTCATCACACAACGTATAAAAATTATGGAAAAAGCTACCTCAATGGATGTCATGCAAACTATGGTAAAAACTATGCAAGACATGTCTACTAAAATATCTGATGTTGCAGATAAATTGGATAACAATACTAATCATCGGCATAAGATGTATAAACACAAAGTAAAAATGAAAGAAGAGTTAGATAAAGTTAAGCGAGAACCATCTGAACACAAAGAACATATGAAAAAACATATGCAAAAAATGCAAGAAATGATGGCTGATATGAAAATGGCTAAAATAGATCGAGCTGAAAAATCAGATGATGATAAGGAAAAAATGGAATGTAAGCATTATAAAGAAGTAAATCAACGTTTAGATGATATTGAAGTTTTATTAGATCAACTGTTGCAACATCAAGTTACTAGTAATGAAATAGTCTAATTTTTATAGAGTTTCGATATTGTATTTAACATATAATAGAACTTTGTACCCTTTAAATAATGAATAATTAATTCAAAGAAACACCTTATTATTGTGCTATCAAATTCGTAAATGGTTTAAACGCAATTGTAAATGGACATTAGGGCGTGAATGCAACGCACAAGAAAAAGGTGATATTTTGAAATTTATTCAAACTTATGGAGAATAGAATGAAGTTTTTAACTTTAATATTAGTATTAGCAAGTCATATCGTGTTCGCAGAAATTCCCGAAGTTATTCCAGTCAATGATTCTCTCTATGCTGAAGAATGTGGTGCTTGCCATTTTGCTTATCAACCAGGATTAATGCCAGCCCGTTCTTGGCAAAAAATAATGAAAAACCTTGCTGATCATTTTGGTGATAACGCTGAATTAGATACTGAAGACCAACAATTATTAACTAATTATTTAATTTATAATTCTGCCGAATCTTCTATATACAGACATTCTACCAATGTAGATAGTTCTATAGCTTGGAATAAAACTCCACTACGTGTCTCAGAAATATTTTATATAAGATTCCAACACGATGATTTTATGCCTGATATGCTGAAATATAATCCCAAGATTAAATCTCGTAGTTATTGTAATGATTGTCATACCAAAGCAGAAGATGGTATTTATGCAGATGGGATTGACATTCCCGGTTATGGAAAGTGGGATATGCACAGTTGTATGAAGTTTTGAAATATTTCCAGAATCCAATGATTACTTCTTAGTTCTGATGCAATGCGAATTTTGGTGAAGAAACGGATAGTTTAAAATCATAATTAATAATATTTATTACCATTTAGGACTGCTGTAAGGAATATGGATGGAAAGAATATAAGAATTTTCCACAAATAAATACTTATGGCAGGACTTTTTTAAATGGTTTAACAATAACTTTAGCATAAATTCCAACTTCATTATAAGGATCAGAATTTGCCCATTCAGTAGCAGCTTCTTGTGAAGCAAATTCCGCTACCACTAAACTACCAGTAAATCCGGCTGATCCTGGATCATTAGTATCAATTGCTGGATGTGGACCGGCTAGTAATAAACGTCCTTGTGATTTTAAAGTCTTCAAACGTTCTAAATGAGCTGAACGAGTTTTAAGCCTAGCTTCTAAACTATTAGGAACATCTTCACTTATAATTGCATATAACATATTATTTCTCTTAAAAAATAGTAAATATTATTCACCAAATTCCTGCAAAAAAACAGTTAAATCTTGTAGTGCAAATTTGTCTGTAACAATCGATTTACCTAACTCTTTCATTAATACTAAACGAATTTTGCCATCTATAACTTTTTTATCAACTTGCATCAATTCTAACATTTGTGAACCGGTTAATTCTTTAGGTATTGCAATTGGTAAATTTGCTTTTTCTAATAAATCAATGATACGTGATACAGTAGAATCATCTAACCAACCTAAGCGAGCGGAAAATTGAGCAGCTAGTTTGATTCCAATTGCTACTGCTTCACCATGTAAATATTCACCATAACCAGCTCCGGTTTCTATCGCATGGCCAAAAGTATGACCTAGATTTAATAAGGCTCTTTTGCCACTTTCTTTTTCATCTTCTGCTACAATATTCGCTTTATTTTGACAAGACCTGGTAATCGCAAAGCTTAAAGCTTGTGAGTCTTGTTTTAATAAGGCTGACATATTATTTTCTAACCATTCAAAAAATTCTAAATCATTGATTAAACCATATTTAATTACTTCTGCCAATCCTGCACTAAACTGTCTATCATCTAAAGTTTTTAATGTTTCGGTATCTATCAATACACTTTTAGGTTGATAGAATGCTCCAATCATATTTTTCCCTAATGAATGATTGACTCCGGTTTTACCACCAACAGAAGAATCAACTTGAGCTAACAAAGTAGTTGGAATTTGAATAAAATCGATACCTCTTTGATAGCAAGCAGCAGCAAACCCAGTCATATCACCAACCACTCCACCACCTAATGCAATTAAGGTAGTTTGTCGATTAAAATGTTGACGCAATAAAGTATCAAAGATTTGATTTAATACTATTAAGTTTTTATACTGTTCGCCATCTGGTAAAATCACTGTTTTAACTTCAAAATCATCTAAAGTATTAATAACTTTATTTAAATATAATGGGGCTACTGTTTCATTACTAACTATTAAAACTTGTTTACTTTGAATATGTGGAGCAATTAAGTTAGCCTGTTGCAATAAGTTTTGCCCAATATAAATCGGATAGCTACGTGTACCCAAATCTACTTGTAATGTATTCATTTTTCTAAATGTCCTAAGATTAATTTAATCACTTGACGAATGCTTTTTTGCGTTGTATCTATAGTAGAATCGGCAGTCATTTCATATAATGGATGGCGTTCTTCAAGCAAGCTGGTGATTTTTTCCCGTGGATTTCCGGTTTGTAATAAAGGACGATTATGATTATGGGAAGTACGTTCTAACAATTCATCAACCGAGGCATATAAATAAATCACATAACCACGCTTTTTCAAATATTGTCGATTATTTGTATCTAGTACTACTCCACCACCAGTAGATAATACAATATTATTTTGTCGAGTCAATTCATTTATTACAGCACGTTCCCGTCTTCTAAATCCAATTTCACTTTCAAATTCAAAAATCATGGGAATAGTTACACCAGCTTGTTTTTCAATTTCATGATCACTATCTATAAATTCCAGTTTTAGATTATTTGATAAATAATGACCTATCGTAGTTTTTCCTACTCCCATTGGTCCAACTAAGAAAATATTCATATCAAAATGTTACTTTATTTACACTGGTAATAGCTAAAATTACTCCAGTAATAATTACTCCTATTACTCCACCTATTAATAAAATAGCTAATGGTTCAATCAATAATAAAAAACGCTTCATTCGAGTTCTACTGCTTTCTTCCAACAATTTGGATAAAGAACGCAACATACGTGGCAATTCACCAGCCATTTCGCCAGCTCGAATAAGATTATGACCAGTAGTAGTCATAGCATCATTATCTTGTAAGGCTTTAGATAAACTAGTACCAGCTTTTACAGCTTTATTAACCTGAGTAAGTCTAGCATTTAAACTTGGTAATTTTATCCCTTGTCTGGCTAATTCTAATGCTTTTAGTAAAGAAACTTTATTTTCCAATAAAGTCCCTAACATTGCTGACCAACGAGCTGCTTCAGCTTCAATCACCCATACTCCTAATAATGGCAACTTAGCAGTAATGTCTTTTATTTTAGCTCGTAAATTTGGTTGGCTAATTATATAAGTGACGATAACTAATAATACTACCAGTCCACCAATTACTAAGTCAAAATTATTATTTAAAAACATACCAGTTTCTAAAACAATTTGAGCTAACATTGGTATATCATCTCCTTTACCTTTAAGGATACCAGCAAAACGAGGTACAACAATGATAAATATCATTAATACTGCACTAATGCCTGATATAATTAATATTACTGGATAAATCATCGCATTTCGTATTTCATTCGCAACTTTAGCATCATATTCCATTTGATTAACCCCATCTCGTAACGCAATAGCAATTTTGCCAGTTAATTCTCCAGCTTCTACTAATTGAGTAACATACCATGGTAATTCTAATGGACATGCTTGTAAAGCACTAGAAAATGCTTTTCCATGCCGTAATTCAGCAGAAATATCAGCAAATGTCTGAGTGATAAATGGATGATGAGATGAATTAGCTAAAGATTCTACTGCCTCTATTAAGGCAACCCCAGATTCTAACAAGGTAGTAAGCTCATGTAATACAATAAGTATATCACGTTGTTTAGGCTTATTATTACTTCGGACTTTAGTATTACTAATTACTGTAATATTAATTGGAGTAAGGTTACGCTGTTTTAATTGGCGAGCCGCTTCTCGTTCCGTGTCGGCAGTTAAAATACCACTAATTTCTTGTTGTTGAGCGTCTATCGCTTGATATTTATAATGCATTGGTAGCTAATTTATGCAGGATGATGTATATAATAATTGAAGAAAATTTTATTAAATATTTTTTAATTATTTAGTAGAATAATTATAGTGGATTTAATTTTGACCTTTTCAACAGTATTATTAATTCTATCAATGAATAAAATTTAGTGATGCTATAGTTGTTCTGTATTTAAAATAGTAATTTTTCGTAACTACCTACCATGTAAAAAAGTATGTACAAAAAAGTCAAAAAATAGTAAACTAAAGAGATGAAAGACTTACCAAACGACATAGACTCACTA
>JASFYV010000268.1:0-4492 GCA_045046925.1 Candidatus Marithrix sp.
ATGGAAGTCATAAAAAAGTCTCATAAATCATTGAGTAAGGTATGATAACTAAGATTATAAGTATTGCAAAAGTTAGTAAAACAACACTATATAGAGAGACGAGTCTGGCAGGGCGACTTGACAGGCTTAGTTTAACTTTTATCTGTTGTGATATTTAGAGGATTATTTTAAGCTTAAATTGATGGGGAAGCAAGTTGGTAGTAATATGGAATAATGCTGGAACATTATGGTAACGTGGATGTTGGGAACGAGTTCGTAGGCTTAGTTGAAGGAAGCCCAATATTATTCTATAAAGTATTAACTTTACCTCTCATCCACGTTATTCAAAATAAATACTTTACTAAGACTTACGCATTGACAAGCGACAAAAAATAATATTTCAATAAAATTATATAGTTATGAAATATATTTGAATTATCATAATTTTCATAAAAATTGAAGTACAAAATTACAATGCTAAGTTGCATAAAAGAATTACGTAATTTCAAAATAAAAAAATTAAATATAATTGTATATACAATAACTTATTGTATTTAAATAGTTTTACAATATCCTTATCAATGCGTAAGTCCTATAATTCACATACCCTAATAATAAAATTCTTGAATTAATAATTCACATGCCAATATAATTGATATAAGTCAATTTAACGATTGAAACCAATATTAAGATTATTATAGTTAATGTGTAACTAACTTATAAGTATGGAGAATTATTATGTCTAATATAATAAATTCAATTATTTTAAGGGGAATAGTAACATGTTTTACGCTATTTTTATCAGGATTTATAATTGCTCAAAACCATAATCAAGCTTTTGATGAGGAACTGAGTTTCTATAAATTAGAAGAAGAGATGATGGTTTATGTCGCTTCTAAGAAAAAGGAAACAATTGCAGAAGCTCCAGCTGTAATTACTGTTGTAACTGCTGAAGAAATCCGACAATTTGGTGGTCATAATTTAGCCGATATTTTCCAGCGATTGCCTAGTATGTTTGTGTTTGGCTCAACATTTATGGATAATATGTCGATTTCCACTCGTGGTGGTAAGTTGACTCATACTAATAATTGGATATTATTTTTACTGAATGGTCGTCCTATCAGAGAAAGTCATAATGGTGGCTTACATTCAGATATTTTTACCATGTTCCCCATTGAAACGATAGAACGGATTGAAATTATTAGAGGGCCTGGTTCAGTAATTTATGGAACTAACGCATTTAGTGGTGTGGTTAATATCGTCACCAAATCAGCAAAAAATCAACCAAGGACAGTTGCAGTTAGCTACGGTTCTTTTAATACCAAAACACTAACTCTAACAACCGGAATAGATGCAAATGAACTGGATATCACTATGTCTGCAAAATATCTTGATAGTGATGGTTGGCAAATGTCAGCAACTGATGAAAGAGGAACATTCGCTAGTAAAAAACGTCCAGTGTCTGGAACTCAATTAGCCTTGCGTGGAACTTATAATGATTTCACATTGGAAACTTTAATTGGCAGAATGGAACAGTTTACTGCTGGCTTTTTTGTGTGGGGATTAGCGTCTGGTGATAAATATCCATTGGCAACTGAACAACGCCGTTATGTAGACTTGAGTTATCATCCAGAAATTACCGATGATTGGAAACTTACTTTAAATTATACCTTTAATGGACATAGTATGCAGGATAGAAATGCCAAACGTGTATCAGAAGGTTCTATGGTAGAATTGACTTCTATCCACCAAGTTTCAGAAGATATGGGTGTATTATGGGGAGCTACGGTTGATATGTTGAATGGTAATCTAAGTACATTAGGTTCTGGTGGTCGCTACAATACAACTCGTTATAGTGGTTATGTGCAAACTGATTATCAGGTTCATGAACAGATAAAATTAGTTGCCGGAATTCAAGGCAATAAGTCGGAAAATTTACCTACCGAATTTTCGCCTCGTTTAAGCATTATTACTACTTTAAATGAACGTTGGGGTTTAAAATTACTTTATGGAGAAGCTTATCGAAATGCTTATGCTTTCCAAAGTTTCTTTAAAGTCCCAAGTTTTCAAGGTAATCCATCTTTAGAACCTGAAAAAATAGCTACCTATGATGCACAGATATTTTATAAAAACTTACATACCTATGGAGCGTTAACTTATTTTCACAGTACTATTCAAGATTCGCATTTTCGACCTCACATAAATGGAGTAACAACTGTTGCTAATAGTCCTGATGAAATTGTTTCAGACGGCCTTGAATTAGAATTAAAAACCGATATTACTGATTGGATAAGCGTGCAAGGTTCGGCTCTTTATCAAAAAAATAAGAATGATATGGGAATGAATGATGTATTGTTTAATCCTAATTTTATGGCAAAAGCCGGAATTTCATTTACAAGTAGTAATAAAAAGTATATATTTTCAATGTTTAACAGCTATTTTGGTGATGCTGGTAAGTTAGAAAATGTTAATTCAAATATTAAAGTAGTAAATCCTTCTGCTGATGCGTATAATCTATTGACAATGCAACTAGAATGGAAGCCAGTGGACAATATTGCTCTATCAATTTTTGCTGATAATATTTTAGATGTTGATATCCATTTTCCTGATTTAAATAGAGGAGTGGTAAATACTGTCCCGCAACATTCTGGCAGAGCAGCTTATGCTACTATTACTGTATCTTTCTAAATTTGGAATTTTTTTATAGGACTTTCGCTTAAGTTGCAATATTTCAGATAATGTTAATAATTATATAATTTAGCAAAATAAATTACTTAATATATTTAAAGCGAAAGTCCTATTTTAAAAGTATTAAATTTTATATAGAATATTTGAAACGTATTTCTTAAATTATGGGAGAATTATAATGCGACAATTCACTGTAGTACTTCTACTAGCATTATCTGTATCAATGTATACAAATGTACAATCTGCTGTAGATGAAACTTATGCATTTGTAAAAAGTGAAAATTTACAACAATTTAGTTCCGTAATTACTGGTTTTACAACTCGGTTACCTGTTGCAAAATTGGCAATATTTGATATGCAAGGTGAATCTAATGAAAAAAAGATAAAACAGTTTATTCAAGCTGAAAAACCATCTATTATAATAGCTTTAGGTTCATTAGCGGCTAACGCTGTTATAAAGATTGAAAAACAGATTCCAATTGTATTTGCAATGGTAATTAACTACAAGAAATACTCATTTTTAAAACAAAAAAACGTGACTGGTATTTCTATGGAAGTACCATCTCAAAAATTATTTAACCAATTCAAAATGTTGATACCAAGCATTAAATCTATTGGAGTACCATTCCATCCTTTAGCATCAGCCGAAATTGTAAATGACGCACTGCTTGTTGCCAGCAAAATGGATATTAAATTAGTGGATATCGAAGTTACTGATCCAAATAATATCATCGCTAAACTCCATGAAAAAATCAATAGTTATGATAGTTTATGGATGTTAGCTGATACTAAATTGTATAACAATAAAACCAATGCTATTCATGATCTTATGTCATTTTCTAACAAGTATGACAAACCATTGTTAGCATTTTCAGAATCATTTTTACAGGCCGGAGCATTTTTTTCAATCACCATTGATTACCAAAGTTTAGGAATTCAAACAGCATTTATAGTTAACAAAATTGTTGAAGATAAACTTTCTCCTACTCAGATTAAAATAGCTCCACCAATTGGAATTTATAGAGTAGTAAATGAAGAAAATGCTAAGTTATTAGAAAAGGAGTTTTCTGAGCCTAACTGATGTTAATTGATACCAATTATTAAATTCCATATTCATCTCATTGGGTATTCTTTCTTGTTCCCACTCGTACGCTCACTACCATTAAGTTAAGAAAAAATTTCCTGTCATTCCCGTGAAAACGGGAATCTAGAACTTCTGGATACTCACTTTCGTGAGCATGACAAATCCTTAACTTAATGGTATTGAACGAGGCCATTGGGAACGAGTCAATTATTTTTTAGCAAATTAAAATTTTTTCAATTTCTTCTACTGGTAGTTGAGTGTATTTTTGAATTTTTTCTAATGGTTCTTTATCTTTTTTCATAACTCTCGCCATTTCTATTTTTCCTTCTTTTAATCCCTCTTTTTTGCCTTTCTTTTCTCCAACTTCAACACCTTCTTTGAAACCTTCGTCTTTCCCAATCATAATACCTTTCTTTTCACCCTTTTTTAAAAGCTTCTCTTCCTCAATAAAATAAACCGCATATTTTTTGCTATGTTCTAACTCGTCCAAAACTCCATTTATAGCAAATCCCGATGGTATGGTATACAAAATTAAATGCAATGTATAAAGGAATTACGAGCATCAGAAGAAGTGATAATATTAAGAGAATCAGCACAGATATAAATGTTCCTTATCAAAAATAGGAATTTTTTTAAGATAATTTTTGGCCTTAGACCAAATATTTTCGATGGGATTAAGTTCAGGAGAATAAGGAGGTAAATACATTACTCCAGCTCCAGTATTTTCAATCATATCTATAG
>JASFYV010000269.1:0-5876 GCA_045046925.1 Candidatus Marithrix sp.
TTTTAATTAAATATAACTCAGCTAAAAACCTGAGTTTGATTTAATTGAGTTTAGTAAAATCAAACCCTTACAAACACTCATTTTATCACTTTAAAAACTATCCGAACCATTGAATTTTTAAATGGTTTGTTAATAACTAATATTAATAATATAGTGTATATAGCATTAAATGCTATAAAATCATTAAATCTATCTTAAGGTTAGGAGTTTAGACTACTATCTTATGAAAGGCAAATATTGGTATAGAAATTATAAATACTTAAAATTACTGTAGTCTATTTGGTTGAAATGTGTTATCAAGACACTATGACAACATTATCATAATTTCATGTTGTTCTATCATATTTATATTATAATGGTAAGTGGTTACGAAATTTTTTTATTAATTGGTAGTATTGCTGGTTTTTTGGCTGGCTTATTAGGAATTGGTGGAGGTGTAGTATTAGTACCAATTTTAGCTTGGATTTTCTATACTGATCAAATTGTTGCACCTGATAATCTAATGCAAGTTGTAATAGGAACTACTTTAGCAACTATAGTTGTAACTTCGATTGCTTCTATTTTCGCTCATCATCGTCATCAAGCTATATTGTGGAATATTGTTTGGCAACTTACTCCTGGAATTATTATTGGAGCATTGTTTGGGGCGTTTATTGCGAGTGTATTGCCAAGTGAATTCTTGTACAATTTTTTTGCTATCTTTATTTTATTGGTTGCAATTCAACTAGCTTTTAACATATATCCAGCTAAACATCCTCAACTACCAAACAAATTAGTAATTAGAATAGTTGGAGCTATAATAGGTTTAGTTTCAAGTTTGGTAGGTATTGGTGGTGGTTCAATGACAGTACCATTTTTAGTTTGGTGTAATATATCAGTTCGTAATGCCATTGCAACCTCTGCTGCTTGTGGTTTTCCAATTGCGTTAGCTGGAACTTTTGGGTTTATAATAACTGGTTGGCAATATACTGAAACTGCTCATATTGGTTATATTTATTGGCCAGCATTAGTTGGAATTGCCCCAGCCAGCTTATTATTTGCCCCATTAGGAGCTAAAGTAGCCCATACCATTTCAACTACCATCTTAAAAAGGTTTTTTGCAGTATTTTTGCTAGTTGTTGGTTGTAAAATGTTAATGTAATTTTGATATTTGTTAAAAATTAACTTATAATTATTTTATAAAAATTGGAGAAAACAGCAATGTATTATCTACAACGGTTCTTTACTATATTACTTTTAATTTCTTTATTTTCTTGTGTTCAAAATATTCAACAGACTCCCTCTAAATATCCATTAGAATTCAATATTGCTATAAATAACTTAGCTAACGATTTATTAATACAGACTAAAAATAATCAAAATGCTCTGCAATTAACTAATAAGAATATTGCATTAGATCCTTTTGCTGATGCTAATAGCGGCGAAATAGTTGAAGTTAGTCGTCAGATTGAACAGATTATTTTTGACAGAGCTAAAAATCTTAACGTACCAATTGCTAGAATTACTCCGCAAAACTTACGCGAATCTCAGTATATTATGAGTGGTATTATCGATTTTGCCGATTATTCGGTTGGTAATACAACGGATAAGACAGAAAAATACTATAAAGTTTCAGCATCAGTTATTGATTTACAAACTGGGAAAATAATTGCTGACTCTACTAGTTGGATATTGAATTTAGATTTAGACCACACTCCAACCGCATTTTACCAAGATAGCCCAATCTACATGAAAGATAGTCGTATTGAAAGCTTAATTAATACCGCTAGAAAAGGAATAGGTGAATTAGCCAATAAGGTTTATTATGATTCCATAGATATACAAGCTCTATTGGTTAAAGCTGAAACAGATTATGAAAATGAAAATTATGATCAAGCATTAAAATTGTTTCAAGAAGCTTCTGAACGTTCAGATGGCAATAATTTAATGCGAACTTATGCTGGTTTATATGAAGCTAATCTAAAATTAGCCAAACTAGAAGCCGCAGAAAATGCTTTCAGTCAATTATTAGCTGCTAGCGTACAAGAAAATAAGAATTTAAATATTAAGTTTTTATTTCAAGTTAACTCGACTGAATTTATTGATGATCCAAAATTAAAAGCTGATTATGCTTTATGGCTAAAAATGATTGCCAAATACTTTAATGATAATGATCAATGTTTTCATATAGTTGGTCATAGTAGTAGAACTGGTGACCCTGCCTATAATAAGAAATTATCTTTGAAAAGAGCTAAGTCTTTCCAGAGCAAATTGCAAATTATAAATATACAGATAAGATCAAAAGCAGTTGGTAAAGGTTTTGTAGACAATGTAGTTGGTTCTGGAACTGATGATGCTAGAGATGCTGTTGATCGGAGAGTTGAGATTATGGTAGTTAATTGTTCAATGATCTGATAGTATTTATTAAACATCTTTCCTAAATAATGGTATATAAATGTAGGATGAAGAATGAATTGCATCAATCGTGTATCTAATGTGACTCGAAAGATGTAATTCGTAAGCTCATTACATCCTACATAAAATCCGTAATTAATTGTATAACTCTGGTCAATTTCACGTTGTTAATACACTATATTACTTTCGTAATTTAGGAATGATGTCTATTATCTGGATCAGAAGTTAAACAACTTCCCTCCAAAAAATTCTATCAAAGCAGTTATTAACTTAAAAATATTATGAACGAAGAAAATGTTGAAGTAATTTCTATTTTGCCTCAAGATGCTTGGCAAATGATACAAGATAATCCTAAAGCTATATTTCTTGACATACGTTCTGAAATGGAATTTTTATTTATCGGCCATCCTAAAGGAGCTATTCATATTCCCTGGATTGATGAACCAGATTGGAAAATTAATCCTCGATTTGCAGCTGATGTACGCAAATTAATGTTGGGCGGAGTAGTTTACAATTCAGATAATTGCCATCTTGATGCAGTTCCAGTTTTATTAATTTGCCGTAGTGGTCGTCGTTCTTTAGAAGCAGGAAATGCCTTAATTCAAGATGGTTTTAATGATGTTTATAATGTTGCAGAAGGATTTGAAGGGCCATTAGACAATGAACATCATCGTAGTACTGCTAGTGGTTGGCGTTTCCGTGGTTTGCCTTGGGAACAGTGTTAGTATGAAGAAATGGTTATATATTAGTAGTTTGATATTTTTTATTTCTACTAATTCCTATGCCTTTCCACAGTTAGTTGCTGGTGGGATTGCTACTTGGACTAACAGTGGAATTATGACTAGTGGATTATATACTGGAATTATTACCAGTCCGATTGTATTAGTTGGAAGTGGAGTTGCTGGTTTGGGAGCTGCTAAACTGATGAATAATTACTGGTATAGTGATTGTAAAAATCAGTTAGTTTGTGACATAGCTAGTCTCAATACTTATGCTGGTGCTACGATTGGAATTGTAATTACAGCAATATTAACTAGTTCTGCTATTGTTGGAGTAACAAGTAGCGTTATAGTTGGTGCATTAATTACAGTTCCAATCTTTACTGCTGCTGCTGCTGGTGGAATTTCCTATTGGTGGTTTACAAATTATTGAAATCACCAATTCTAAATGTAGACTCAATAACATTGAGCAGGGTAAACACATAGGTTCGCCCCTACCATATTAAAATATACTGTATTTTGTGGCCAGACTTGCGTGGTTTCTGTTCCACTCATCCTATAATTTTAAAATGTAATATTTCTTATTAGACCTAACAAGTTAGTGAAATTTTTCTATATAAAATATATACATGAATATGTTTTACATATCTAGTAAAATTAGATTCTGTAAAATATTTTAAAGTATACTTGACAAATCAAGCCATTTCTTAGATAATGTTAGGCTCTTTATGGAGAGGTACCGAAGTGGTCATAACGGCGCAGACTTGAAATCTGTTGAGGGCGAAAGCCTCCGTGGGTTCGAATCCCACCTTCTCCGCCACTAATATATTGGTTTGACCTTATAGCCTTTATACTCTAATAATTTAAGTATTCCTTTTTCTCCTGGCAAATGTAACGCTCCTATAGCAACAAATGCGTTTCCTTCTTGTAAAAGTTTGAGCATACGATCAACCATAGTGACATTCCGATCATTAACTATTCTTTCATAAAAATCATCGGCTAAATCTTGATTTTCACTATTTTTTATCATATATTCAACGCTAAATTTCTGCAATTTGGTTAAATCACGTTGTAAATATAATTCATGCAATTTAGCAAACATTTCTGGCATTTCATCAATATTTGTTATGGTTTCTGTCAATAACATTATCTGTTCTTTTAAAGATAAATCTTCAAAAACAGCTAATTGTTCTTCCACTTTTTCTAAACCATGAACATCTATTTCAAGTTTCATAGCCTCTTTATATAAGTACAAGTCTAAAAAGTCTCCGGATTTAGGTGGAGGAGTACTCAATGTAGCTATAACTGCCCAAGGCTTTAATTTTTTAGCTATTATTGGAGGAATTTGATATTTGCGTAAGGCTTCAGCAACTTGAGTAAATAATTCTTTATCAATCAGTTTATCTAAAGATTGTTTTTCATCAGTAATTAACATAGCAGCAGAAACTTTTAGCATAGTAGGCATATCTAACAACATTTCTAATGCAACACTGTTTGCTTTCTCAAAATAAGATCGAATTTTTTTTGGTAATTTATTAACCCGAATATCTTCCGAATGTATAGTACCAAAAACATAGCTTGATTTAACTCCAGATTTTGTTACTTGCCACAATAGACCTTTTTGAACTTCAGTTGCAAATAAAGTGCTAGTAAATAAAACACAAACTAATATAACAAACCATCGATAGATAGGTATTTTCATAATTTTCTCATTTATAGATTTTTCAAATATATTAAAGTGTATAGTATAATATAACAAATTAAATAATTTTCCAAATCACTTTATAGGCTTATATACTCCGCAAGGTAATTAACTAAACTTTTTTGAAGGGAACATTTTTTCAGTAAAAAATGATATAACATAATAAATAGGAATTAATTTTTAGACAAATACGAATAAAGTTTCTTGAAGAAGAAGGTAAACAATTATATTACTGAAGTTACGCAAAGAAAAATAAATGTAAAAATTAAATTAATTAATAGCAAGTATTTTTAAAATTGTTAAGCAGCCTTTAAAATTTGAAGTTCATCAAAAGCAGTTTTAATAGCTTTAAGATATAGTTTAGATCGCAAAGCAAAATGATTGAGATTATTAGACATTTTCAAGCGTTCCATCTACTGCTATAATGGAAACAAAGATATGGTTGTGAAACTATGCGTCGTGCTGGTGATTTAGCTAATGCAGCATTAGATTTAAGCGATTTATGAAAGACTTCGACTCTCCACCGTTTCTTGTAAATTATCGTTATTTCGCCCCACTGAGAATCCAGTTTGCTACAGACCAGATATAGGATGCCATTACTACCATCTTTGTTTGTAAAGACTTGGCGAGTGAGACAAGAAAGTCTATCCAGCCAACCTCTAATAACTTCCTTTTCTGACCATTCAAGCTGGTCTATACGAGTGAAACGTCCTTCTAATTTATCTGTCTCGCTCAATGCTACTAAACGATTGCTTTTCAATGCACCTATAAAATCTTTATCATGGGTGAGCTTTATGTGTTCAAGGTTTTCTTTTGAACTGAACCAACAATCGAATACCCAACTAAAATTAATTTGATTACACATGCAAGTATCTAACATATCTTGCATTAATTCGTTCTTTGTTACTTCACTTCGTCTCTTCATTGGTTTTTGGGTTAATAAACTTTATTGGTTTATGACCAATTCAGGCAGTGGGCTTCGACAGTTAAATCCTAGATAAAATGTCAGATTATTCCAAAGAAATTAGACTAAAAATTAAGCGAAACGTTGGGTTAAAATA
>JASFYV010000270.1:0-20451 GCA_045046925.1 Candidatus Marithrix sp.
GAGAGATTCTTTGTATAATATACTAGCTAATATTGGAAAAAATTATAATATTAATTTTACTTAATTTTTGGTAATATAATTTTGTCTTCCTACTTATTAACTGAAAATATCGAACTATTACGCTATGCTTTTCGTAAAACTAAACAACAACATCCTTTCAAAATTGATGCTATCGTAATATTACCCGAACATCTACATTGCATTTTGACTTTACCACTAAACGATAATGATTTTTCCGGTCGTTGGCGAATGATTAAAAAAACCTTTTCCAAACAATTACCAAAAACTGAATATCTCTCCAATACACGTATAAAACGTAATGAACGAGGAATTTGGCAACGCCGTTTTTGGGAACACCTTATACATGACGAACAAGATTACAAACAACATATTGATTATATTCATTTCAACCCGGTAAAGCATGGTTGGGTAACAAAAGTTATAAATTGGAAATATTCAAGCTTCCATCTTTTTCTTCAAAGAGGTATTTACTTACCTGATTGGGGAATAAATACTGATTCAAAGTAAAGAAATTAAATAAAAAACATGGTATTATAAAGATAATTAAACTAACCTAATGAACCCATGAAAAATTCAGTATTTTTGATGTAATATTATTGTGAATAGCTAATAGTTAAAATGGTTTTCATTAACAATTTTTAATTCACAGTTAACCATTCACAATTAATTTCTCCCAATCAACGCACCAACCAAGCTGTAAATGAGTCCTGCCTACCTTGCATCCACGACCGCAAAACTCGCACTTGCCAACACAAATGATCAAACAATTTTTCCGAACCATCCGACTGTTGCCTACGAAAAGGTGTTTCAAACCGCTCACTCAACAAAGCCAAATACCGCCTCCTAGCCTCATTATTCAACCCACAACCCTGCATGAACCTATCACACTACTCATAAGCACTTGATTTATAATCACTTATAAAATAACTAATATTTTCTTTATGATACGGGTTTTCATACTCACAATCTAAAGTTACGCAAAAAAGTATAAATATAGAAATCAAAATAAATAATACAAGTATTTAACATATCTCGCATTAACTCATTCTTTGTAACCTCACTACCTCGTTTCTCTTTATTCGTTTTTGAGTCAGTAAACTGATTAACGTATCGTGGTTTATATCACCATCTAATAACTTTGATAAGCCTGGTTACATATCCAAAGGTTACCATTAAACAATCTGTTAATAAAAATAATAAATAGAAGTTTAACTGATAAAATTTAAACTATGAATTATATTAGTGTTATGATTTATATTTAACTGAAAATTGAAAACACCATGTCTGATGTAGAAGTAAAAGTACCAATTCTTGCTAAATCTACCGCTAAGTTATTAAACTGGCAAAAAAAATTAGGAGATGTAGTTAGAGAAGGCGAAAGATTAATAGAAGTTGAAACTGATAAAGTCATTCTAGATATACTTGCTCCTCAGAATGGTAAAATAATTAAAATTTTGAAATCTAACAACGAAACTGTATCAGGTGGAGAAAATATAGCCATCTTAGATAAAAGTTGTGATGATATAAAACCAGATTTACCAATAAATAAAATGTTGGATAAAACAGATGAGATTGAAGTTAAATCAACAACTGATAAGAAAATTTCTCCTGTTTTACATAATACTACTGATATTTCACAATCAGATAACATAGAAATACCGAATAACCCCACTGGAAATTGTACTTCAAGCCCACCGCTTCGTAGAGAAGAACGGGTATCAATGACACATGCACAACGTGCAGAACTCTTGTTAGATACTCAACATAAGCATGTAATTTTAACAGTTTTTGATGAAGTTAATATGCAAGTTGTACAAGATTTATGTACCAAGAATAACCGATTTTTTGAAAAACATCATGGAGTTAAATTAGGATTAACATCTTTTTTTACTAAAGCAATAGTAACAGCATTACAAAAGTTTCCGATCATAAATACATCTATTAAAAATAATGATATTATTTACCATAATTATTATGATATTGGCATAACTATTCCTGAATATAACATTATACCAATTTTGCGTAATGCTAACATCATGTCTTTTGCTGATATTGAAAAAAGTATTATTAATTTCACCAAAAAAGCTAGTGATGATAAGTTATCGATGGAGGAGGTTACAGGGGGTACTTTTACTATTACTAATATTTACAATGCTATGCTATCAACACCTATCCTTAATTTTCCACAAAGTGCAGTACTAGGCATTCATAATATTACAGAACGTCCTATAGTTAAAAATGGGAAAATAGTTATTGCTCCTATGATGTTTCTGGCACTTTCTTATGATCAGCGTTTAATAGATAACAACACAGCAGTACAATTTTTAATCACAGTTAAAAATTCAATTGAAGACCCTTCCCGTTTATTATTAGAGATTTAAATATGACAGATTATAATGTTATTGTAATAGGTGCAGGTCCAGCAGGATATGTAGCAGCAATTCGTTGTGCTCAGTTAGGTATGAAGACAGCTTGTATTGATAAATGGCTTAATTTAGAAGGACAAGCTTCTTTGGGTGGAACTTGTTTAAATGTTGGTTGTATTCCTTCTAAAGCTCTATTGGATTCTTCGCATCATTATTACTTTCTGCAAAAAGAAGCAATTACCCATGGAATTCAATGTGATAATGTAAAGATAGATATTGCAACTATGCAAGCTCGTAAAGAGGGAGTTGTTAAAACCCTTACTCAAGGTATTGCTGGTTTATTCAAAAAAAATAAAGTAACTAGTATCACTGGAACTGCTAAATTACTTGCTAATAAACAGATTACTATTACTACACCAGATGGTCAACAGCAAACTATTAGTGCTGATAATATCATTATTGCCACTGGCTCGACTCCAGTTCAAATATCAATTGCACCATTTGATAATGAATTTATTTTAGATTCTACTGGAGCTTTGAATCTTACCAAAATACCAGAACGACTTGGAGTAATCGGAGCAGGAGCTATTGGTTTAGAATTAGGTAGTGTTTGGAACAGATTAGGTAGCCAAGTAACTATTTTAGAAGCTTTACCAGATTTTTTATCTATGGCAGACCGTAAAATTGCCACTTTGGCTCAACGAGAGCTAAAAAAACAAGGTTTAACTATTAATTTAAATGCCCAAGTCACTTCTGCTAATGTTGTTAATAATGAAGTAATAATTTCTTACTCTGATCAATCATTAACAGTAGATAAACTTATTGTAGCGGTTGGGCGTAAACCACATACCGATAATTTAAATGCAGTTGAGATTGGGATTCAAATTGACGAACGTGGTTTTATTCAAGTTAATGAACAACGCCAAACGGCTATTAATGGTATTTATGCAGTAGGTGACGTAATTGGAGGACCAATGTTAGCTCATAAAGGTTCTGAAGAAGGAGTTATGGTTGCAGAACTAATAGCTGGGCAGAAAAGTGAAATGTCTTATGCAACAGTACCATTTGTAGTATATACTCATCCAGAAATTGCTTGGGTCGGTAAAACTGAACAACAGTTAAAACAGGACGAAATAGAGTATAAAGTTGGCCAATTTCCATTTGCTGCTAGTGGGAGAGCTAGAGCTAATGGTGATATTAATGGTATGGTAAGAGTTATCGCAGATGCTAAAACTGATAATATTTTAGGCGTTCATATATTTGGCAATAACGCTTCAGAATTAATTACCGAAGCAGTGGTAGCAATGGAGTTAGAAGCTAGTGCTGAAGATTTAGCCAGAACTATTCATGCCCATCCAACTTTAGCAGAAGCAATACACGAAGCAGCTTTAGGAGTTGATGGCAGAATGATTCATGCGTAAAATGAATATTCCCAAAGAATATTTCAATACCATGTAAGTTAAGGAAATTTTTTTGTCATGCTCACGAAAGTGAGTATCCAGAGATTCTAGATTCCCGTTTACATGAGAATGATATTTTGATATAAATTCTTAACTTAATAGCATTGAAATAAAATTTGGGAACGATATATGTTGTGTACCAATAAATTGGAAATAAAAATGCAGCCTTATAAACTAGATTTTATTACAAAATTATTAGCTGGATTAAGTAAGATAAAAGTATTTAAATGGCCTTTATTTATATCTTATCGTCCTAATAGCTTTGTAATCAAAGGATATCATACTAGAGAAATTTTAAAACTAGTTAAACCAGGTGATATTTTAGTTCGTTCTTTTAATAACTATCTTGATAATTACACCATTCCAGGAACTTTTACCCAAGTTGGTTTTTATTTAAGTGAAGTTAATGAACAACATTTAAAAAAATTTGCTAATGTTGAACAACATAATTTTAAGCTTGGTCGACAAATGGTTATTCATTCAATTGGTGGAAAAGTAATTTTAGAAGATTTAATTGATTTTTGTCGTTGCGATGCTCTAGCTGTAATGCGTTTTCCACGTCAAATTAAACTATTACAAGAAATTCCACCAATTTTAGCAGATTATTTTACTGATCCAACTGCTTCTCCAAAACCTTCTAAAACTACTGTTGAAGAGCCTTTTACTAAAAAAGATTGGTTAGCTAAACTTAAGCGTAATAAGCAACAAGATTCTGATGAAGAAACAGTTCCTAAGAAAAGCTTCTTTGCCAAATTTAAACGTAATCAAGAATCAGAAAACAATATAGTTACAGAAGAAAATAACGAGATAAAACATGATGCTAATTCTATTGCTCTAGCTAAAGCAGAAAATGAAATTGCACAACATTTAAAAAATGGTAAAATTATTGAGTTTGAGAAAGTTTTTAAGATTTTATACCGACTTGCTATTAAAGAACTTAATACTACTCGTGAGCATAATTTTAATATTGAACCATTTTATGCTACATCTAGCACAGATTTAGTATATTTTATTACCAAGAGTATTTGTTGGAACTATGCTATTATTCCTGAGACCAGTAAAGTTTTATTTAAAAATCGGTCGGTTATTTTGCCAGATGCGTTTGTAGATGGTGATCTTGAAGAAATTTGGAAAAAAGTTTAAATAGGAGTAGATTATGAGACCTTTTAGTAACAGGCGAGTTGTTGTGTCATACCGGAATTTAAGAAGAAAACCACTAAAAACTATTCATTCATATAAAGATTGTGGTACTAAAAGAAGGCCTGCCATGAGCATTAGTCCACATCATAAAATGAGAGGAAAAACGTTTGTTGGTTCGTGTCATTGATAAATTGAAAACCAGATATATTTTAGCCATCTTAATTGGCTTATCCATTCCAATATCAACAGCCTTAACTAATATATTATGCCCATTAGCATTTTTATTTATATTAGTTGAAGGCCAATATGCCCAAAAATTCTCTGTATTATATCATCATAATATTGCATTAGTGGCGATATTGCTTGTCGTAACTATTAGTTTAGGTTTTTTATACACACCAGTATCATTTTCTGAAGCCACTTTAATGTTAGATAAATATCGAGAATTTATTTATATTCCAATGTTTATTCTAATATTTACCGATGAAAAATCTCGTAAATTAGGATTATATGCTTTTCTAGCCATTATGGGTATCACATTATTTTTGTCCTATTTGATGGTTATTACTGGGTTAGATATTGGTAAAGGTAATCCACAAAATCCTTTTGTATTTAAAAATCATATTACTCAAAATTTATTAATGGCTTTGGCAACTTATTTTATTGCAATAACAGCTTGGCAGAAAAAACAATGGTTATATAGTATAATTATAATATTGGCTATTTATAATATTTTATTTATGAGCGCTGGACGCACTGGTTATGTAATTTTATTTTGCTTAATTTTAATATTTTTTTATCAAGTATATAATTTAAAAGGTATTTTAATTGGTGGTGCAATATTAATCACTGTAGCAGGAATAGCTTATAATTTTTCTGGAATACTACAGCAAAGAGTAGATAAAGTTATTACTAATATTCAAGATTATCAACATGGTGAAACTAATACTTCAGTTGGAATTAGGCTAGAATTTTATAAAAATAGTCTAATTTTAATAGCTAAAAAACCAATTTTTGGCAGTGGAACTGGTAGTTTTTCGCATGAATATAATAAATTATTTACTAATAATACCGCTAATCCTCACAATGACTATTTAATGATTGCTGTTCAATGGGGAATAATAGGAGTTGGATTATTTATTTTATTATTGTATACAATGTGGCATGTTAGCTATTCTTTACCTGGTCAAGCTAAGTTTATGGCTCAAGGATTAGTTATCACAATTGTAGTCGGTTGTTTGATTAATTCATTGTGGTTAGATAATACAGAAGGGCATATATTTGCTTACCTAATAGGAGTATTTTATGGTGGAATTAGAAATCATACTTAAAGTTAAATTAATAGAATTTTTTTACGAAATAATTATTTGTATAAATATACTGATTAGTTATAAAATTATTGATCGAATATGACTTTTATCTTGAATAAAATATTAACTATATTCGTATATTGTCCTGTATTCATCAATTTTTAAAAATACTTAAATCCTGTCAAAATATAATCGTTAAATGTAATCTATTCCTAAACCAAATAATTATGATGACCAATATATTAAACATGCCCCCAGAATTATTGCGAGAAATATTATCTAACCTTAGTGATGCTGTGTTAATTATTGATTTACAAACTAAGGAAATTGAATCTTGCAACCATGCAACCGAAATTATATTTGGCTATAAAGAACAAGAACTTATTAAACAAAAAATTAGTCTATTATATATTAATAATGAAGTATATCAACAATTTATTCAACAGTTAACCATAGGAACAAATTTTGAATTTCAAATGCAACGTAAAAATGGTGAACTATTTGTAGCCAAACATTTTTATCTACAGCAAGAACATAAAATAATTGGAATTATCAGTGATATAAATATCTCAAAAATCTTAAAACAACAACTGCAAGATTATGATGCCAAATTAACTGTTTCTAATGCTAAATTATCTCAAGCATCTCGTCTTAAAGATGAGCTACTAGCCAATATAAGCCACGAATTGCGTACTCCACTTAATGGTATTTTAGGAATTACTGACGCTTTGCAAGAAGGCTATTATGGAAATTTAAATACTCAACAAATCAATCCATTACATACAATTGCAGATAGTGGTAATAAATTATTAACAATTATTAATGATATTTTATCCCTCGCCAAAATAGAAGCTGGCAAAGTTAAGTTAGATATATCTTCGGTTATGATTGAAACTATTGGTAATGTATGTCAACGCATTACCAGTAAATTGGCTCATGAAAAAAATATTTCCGTATTTAATACTTCATATGATGAAATCACCGTTATACAAGCTGATGAACGTTGTTTAAAGCAAATTTTACTAAATTTATTCACCAACGCAATTAAATTTACTCCTGATGGTGGTACTGTTAGTTTTACCGTTTGCGGTTATCCAGAACATGAAGCAGTTGACTTAATTGTATCTGATACTGGAATTGGTATTGCAGAGAAAGATATGGAGCTTTTATTTCAACCTTTTGTACAATTAAATGGAGGGTTGACTAGAAACCAAAGTGGAACTGGACTTGGATTATCTCTGGTATACCGTTTTACAGAAATGCATGGAGGTAGTATTACTCTTGAAAGTGAAATAGACAAAGGTAGTAGTTTTATAATTTCATTACCTTGGCAACCTACAAACATTGCTAATAAGCCTAATAAAAATAATTTAACTCAAACATATCAACAAGATAAAGTAATTTTATTAGTAGATGATAACTTGATGGTTACAAAAATATTGTCTACTTTTTTACGTAATAAAGGTTATCAGGTTGTAATTGCATATAATGGTTTGCAAGCAATTGAAAAGACAATAAAGATAAAACCTGAATTAATCATAATGGATATTCAAATGCCAGAAATAGATGGTATTGAGGCAATAACAACAATTAGAGCTAAAGGCATAAAGATCCCAATCATTGCTATAAGTGCTTTAATAGTGGTTGGTAGCAAGGAACAATGTTTAGAAATTGGGGCTGATGCCTATTTTAAAAAACCTGTAAGTCTTACAGAATTAGAGATAACAATTATTAACTTACTTTTCTGATGATACCACCAACATTATTATTAGGCTGTGCAGTAATATTTTGGGGATGGCAAATAAATTTATTAATAGTTGCTATACCAATGGCAATAATCTTAGAAACAGCTTGCTGGGTTAATTGGCGTTGGGATTTATCTGATCAAGACTTTAATCGAATTACCGATTGGAGCGCGGTAATTTTAGTGATAGTAGCCATTTACCTATTTGATCAAGAATCATTACGTGGGTTAATGACTTTGTTAAGTTGGCTACCCATGATATTTTTCTTACTATTAACTATCCAAACCTACAGCATCCAAAATTCTGTCAAATTAACCAGTTTATTTTATTCGTTACGTCGTCAAGAAGCTAAAGGTAGTACCGTTACCAATACTAGAATCAACTTAAGCTATCCTTATATTATGATATGCTTATTAGCTGCCAGTGTTGGACGGGAAGCTTGGTTTTTTGTTGGTATAATATTATTAACTGGATGGGGATTATGGGCGATTCGACCCCAACGCTATTTTAGCTTACATTGGTTATTTTTATTAATAATAGCAAGTACTTTAGCTTATAATACTCAACTAGGATTAAGACATTTACAGACTGAAGTAGAGATATTGATCCTTGATTGGATAGAAGATTTTTTTTTAAACTCAAGAGACCCATACCGACAAAATACTGCCATTGGAGATATTGGGCGACTTAAACTATCAGATAAAATCATACTGCGAGTTGACACTAAAACTCCATTAAATCTACGAGATGCTAGTTATAATCTTTATTTTGGTACAACTTGGCATGCTAAAAGACCAGTATTTCAAAATCTTTCTCCAGTTGGAGATGGCACAGTTTGGCAATTTACTGCTAATCCAGAATTAGATAATGAAGTTACTATTTCTAGTTATTTACACAAAGGCAAAGGTATTTTACCAGTACCTCATGCTAGTTCACAGATTTCTAATCTTATTGTACCAATTTTAAAAGTTAATCCGTTTGGAGCTATTAAAATAGAAAAAGGCCCTGAATTAGCTGTTTATACGGCAAGTTTTGGCCAAAATACTCCTTTAGATGCCTTGCCAACTGATAGTGATTTACAATTGCCAGATAAAGAAAAAGAATATTTGCTAACCTTAGCCAAACAATTAAATTTATCGAATCAAACTCCAGCTCAAGTTTTAACTAGTTTATCTCAGTTTTTTGCTCAGAACTTTTCTTATACTCTTAATTTAACTACATCTAGAACCGCTCCATTACAATATTTTTTACAACAAAGTAGAGCTGGCCATTGCGAATATTTTGCTACTGCTACAACATTATTATTACGTGCTGCTGGTATTCCATCTCGCTATGCTGCTGGCTATGCTGTTACTGAGTATAGTAATTTAGAAGATACTTATATAGTGCGAAAACGACATGCTCATGCTTGGACAATTGCTTATCTAAATGGCCGTTGGCAGGAGGTTGATAATACTCCGGCAATTTGGTTAGATATTGAAGAGGAAATGGCAGCTTGGTGGCAACCTATATATGATATATGGTCTTGGTTAGGATATGAATTTTCTTATTGGCGTTGGACTGATGATAATGATGATAGTAATGATTGGTTATTATGGTTAATTTTGCCATTAGTTTTAGTTTTAATTTGGCGGTTTTATTTTAGAGAAAGAATTACTAATATTAAAAAGCAAAAAGCAATAACTATTGTTGGTAATGATTCAGATTTTTATCAGATAATCCAACAATTAAATAAAGAGAAATATGTTAAACAAGCTGGTGAAAATTTAACTGACTGGTTAACACGTATTCAAATAACTGATATAAAATCTATTTTTAAATTACATCAAAAATATCGGTTTGATCCAAATGGTTTAAACCCAGAAGAACGTTTACAATTAAAGAAAAAAGTTGAAACATGGTTAAAACTTCATTAATTCTTAATTCTTAATTCTTAATTCTTAATTCTTAATTCTTAATTCTTAATTCTTAATTCTTAATTCTTAATTCTTAATTCTTAATTCTTAATTCGGAGATAAAATATGATTGAAAATGGATTGATAAAGGTAGGTGGTGCTAAAATATTTGGAGTTGCTTTATTGCCAGGAATTACCTTGTTGGCATTGGGAGGAATGATTACTTGGAATTTTTGGAGAAGTTCTAATGAAAAAACTGATGATATTAAAGAGACTCTGAAAGATTTTAGAATAGAAATTAATAGCTTAACCGATGAAAAACGAGAACTATTATTCCAAATATCTAAATTAAAAGAAGATTTTTTAGAACTGAAAAAAATTACCTTTGATAAATTTATTAATAATATTCCTGTTCATAATAAACCAAATGATTCTTCATTAGATAATTTAATTATTAAAAAACAAGAATTATCATTACAAATATCCAAGTTACAAGAAAAATTTAACCAATTACAAACAGCAATGTCTACTACTATATCACCTGTTTCTTTTGCTAATGAAGAATTTAAACCAACTGGTGATTCTCCAAAATTAGATATGTTAAAATGGGTGGTTGAAGACAATATTAAGTTAAGGAAGTCAATATAATCAAGTAACTTTTGGTAGGGTAAAATAAAATAAACAACCTACTCCAGGTTTGCTCTCTACTCCGACTTCTCCACCAAGTTTTTCTATTATATGTCGCACTATAGACAAACCTAAACCATGTCCTTCAACTGGAGTATGCAAACGAGTGAACTGAGTGAATAATTTGTCAATAGATTCTTGTTCCAGACCAGGACCATTATCTTTTATCCAAAAACGTACAGTATTCTGATTCTCAATTGTTCCTATTTCTAAATGAGGCGGTTTACCTCCATATTTTAATCCATTAGTCAGATAGTTTACCCACACTTCTTCTATCCATTCGGCATAACCAAGAATTGTAGGCCATTTATCTGTGATAATCAGTTCGGCTTGATATTGTCGTATCATTAAATCTAAACGTTGAGTCGCTTTATAAACAATATCTTGCATATCTAAAGGAGTTGATTTAACTTCTTGTTTAGAGACCTTAGCTAATAATAATAAAGCGTTCACAATACTGATCATTTTTTGACTAGAATTTAAAATATGTTGTAAACAAACATGTCCTTGTTCACTAATATTGTCAGACAATTCTTCCATCAATAAATCTGATAGGCTAATAAGATGAGACAATGGATTTTTTAAATCATGAGCTACAGTATGAGAAAACGTATCTAATTCATCATTTTTTATTTTTAACTCGAGGTTTTTTGCTTCTAATTCATCATTTTTTATTTTTAGCTCTGCATTTTTAAGTTTTAATTGTTGTTGTAAGTTATAAACAGTTAAATGAGTATTGATTCGAGCTAAAACTTCTTCTTGTTGAATTGGTTTGGTGACATAATCGACAGCTCCTAAGCTTAAACCTTTTACTTTATCTAAAGTTTCTGATAAAGCTGTCATAAATATAATTGGAATGTCTTGAGTATTAGCATTTGCTTTTAAATGTTCACAAGTTTCAAAACCAGATAAGCCAGGCATCATTATATCTAGCAAAATTAAATCTGGGCGTTCATATTCGGTGATTTCGAGAGCAGTTAGTCCATCTCGTGCTACTAAAACTTCAAAATTATTAGCATCTAAGAAATCAAATAAAGTACTGATATTTTCTGGAATATCATCAACAATAAGAATAGTATTAGAATTTGGCATTATATTTGTATATTTTTTGTAGTAAATAGGTTATTTAATTTGTTTTTTGAGTTATTTCAACTATATAGTAAATAATTAAGGTGTATTTATGTCACGATTTTTAATTTTATTGATTATAATTTTTAGTAATTATTCAGTTTATGCAGAAATAATACTAGACGGCTCATTAGGAATTAATAGAGCAACATTATCAGGCCCTGATTATAACATTGGTGCTGAATTAGGCCGACAAAGCGGTAGTAATTTATTTCATAGTTTTAATACATTTAATATTAATAGTAATGAAAGTGCGACTTTTTCAAGTCCAGACAATGTAAATAATATCATAAGTAGAATAACTGGTGGCAATCCTTCTAATATCGATGGCCTTATACGCTCTGATGCTAATATGTATTTGTTAAACCCATATGGCATCGTATTTGGTGAAAATGCCCAGTTAGATATCCAAGGTTCTTTTCATGCCAGTACGGCTGATTATTTAAAATTTCAAGATGGTAAAATATTTGATGTACATAATTTAACCGATTCAATATTAAGTATCGCACCAGTGGAATCTTTTGGTTTTTTATCTAATTCTATTTTAACGGTAGATAGTAGCGAGTTATCAGTGCCGATTGGAGAAAATTTATCTTTAATTGGAGGAAATTTACAAGTTAACAATGCCTTTCTTGAAGCTGCTTCTGGTCAACTTAATTTAATTGGAGTTGGTTCTGTACAAGAAATAAATTTAGATGAATCATTAACTACCAATGGTAATATAATTTTAGATAATTCTATAGTTAGTACTAGTGGTGATCAAAGTGGGAAGATTGTTATTCGTGGTGGTAAATTTGAAATGTATGGCGGTATTATAGAGGCCAATACTGAAACAATTGACGGTGAAGGTATTGATATTCAAGTTGATGAATTGTTGATAGCAGATGGTAGTTTAATTACTGCTCATACTTTTGATATTGGAAAAAGTGGTGGGATAAAAATCAAAGTTAAGGGAATTGCCAATTTTGATGGCGAAGATACTTTAGTATTTTCACTATCAGAAACTAGTGGAGAAATTGGTGATATCGATTTAGAAGCTGGAAAATTAGAATTCACTAATGGAATTTCTTTTGGTATGGAAACTTATGGTTCTGGAAATTCTGGCAATATTAAAATTCGAGTAAAAGATGGCTCGTTACGTTTATTAAATGGTGCTGAAATAACTACTCTTACGTTTGGAACTGGTAATAGTGGTAATATAGACATTGAAGTCAATGATTTTATTCAATTATCTGGAGAAGCTAGTTGGCATAATGGTAGTATAATTGCTGTAAATTCTGAAGGAATAATTGATGAAGCTGGAGATGGTGGTACTATTATCTTAAAAGCAAAATATTTATCATTAACTGATGGTGGACAAATAGCAGCTTCTACTTTTGGCCCAGGTGATAGTGGTAGAATTTTATTACAAATAGCCGATAATATAAATATTTCAGGAACTGATACATTAGACTATCCTAGTGGAATTTTTACTAATGCAGAAATAAGCGATGCTGAATCTGGAAAAAATGTAGGATTAGCTGGCAATATAATATTAAAAACTAAAATATTAAAAATAAATAATAAATCAGCAATATCGGCATTTACTGATGGGCCTCAACGAGGTGGAAATATTGATATTCAAGCTCAAGATATTATCCTAAATAATGAAGCCTATATTACAGCAGTGGCTTCAGATAATGGTGATGCTGGTAGTATAATTATAAATACAGATAAATTACGCTTAACCAATTCATTTTTGCAAACAATAGCTGAAAAAGCAGATGGTGGTGATATTCAAATTAATGCGACTAATTATATTTCTTTAGTAAATAGTGATATTACTACTAGTGTTAACGCAGAAAATGGTACTGGTGGTAATATAAATCTACAGTCAGAATTTATTATTCAAGATTATGGCAGGATTATTGCTAGAGCAATTGGGGGAACTGGTGGTAATATTGCTATAAGCACAACTGGTATTTATAAGTTTGCCCCTGAATTTGCTAGTCCTATCGATGCCTCATCTAAATTTGGGACGGATGGAATTATTGATATTAGTTCTCCAGATGGTAATGTTAGTGAACAAATGGTTAATTTACCTACTAATGCCTTTGATGCTAGCAATTTACTTAATACTGTTTGTAATTCTAAATTAGCTAATAACTCTAGTAGTTTTGTCGTAATTGTTAGTGAAGGAGTAGCATATGGATTTAATGATTTATTACCTAGCGGGCCTATGTTACAACCAATAGCAAATTTTTTAGATAATTCATCATCACAAACTACAGCTCAAATAAATATTAATAATATGAGAAAGCAGTTGCCAAAATTAAATAAAAGATGTAAATTATAATATATAACTGAAGTTACACAAATCTACCTCCACCGCCCCCTCCTTATTAATGAGGGGAGCAACTACTAGTTCCCCTCCTAAGTTAGGAGGGGTTAGGAGCAATGCCATTAAGTTAAGGAAAAATTCCCTGTCATTCCCGTGAAGCTTGTCCTCAACTAGATTGGGGAACGGGAATCTAGAATCTCTGGATACCCACTTTCGTGGGTATGACAATTTTACAAAAAAATCCTTAACTTAATGGGTTAGGGGAGGTTAGTAATATCTCTGCGTAAGATCAGTATATAAATTTTATTTTGCTAACTGTTAACCTAAGTTAGATATAAATATTGTTCCCAAACTCTAGTTTCACTGCATTAAGTTAAGCCTTGGAGTCCAAATCTTTAGATTTGGAAGTATTTTATATTTAATCCGAATAATCCAAATCTGAAGATTTGGACTCCACTAAATATTCCTTAATTTAATAGCATTGAAACTCTAGTTTGGGAACACAATGTTCAAGAAGCTCTGCTTCGAATTTAAACCAAGCAGATATTGATAGTCAGTTCATTCCCAAATAAAATTTGGAAACGATCTTTGGTTAATTACTTTTTTACTGTAGAATTCAGGTTAACTATATAAGAAGTAATTCATATTGCTTTGCAATTTGCAAATTTTTTATTTTTTTATTTTTTTAATATTCTTTAAAATCAAAGTTATATATTTTTTGGTTTATAATTTGCATAATTATTGATAAGGGGAGTTAACCTTATTAGAATTAAGTTATTTTAGACTGAATCATTATAATAATTTTGTATTTTAATTATTAAATGGAGATTTACCATGAACACCAAAACGTTAATAACCAGCTTGTCTGGTATTGCATTAGCCATGAGTTTTAGTTTAGCTCAAGCTGAAACTTCAGAAATTGAGATTGTTAATTTGGATATTGAGTTAAGTATTTTAGCTGAATTAGACCAACAAGATGTACATATTATAGAGCAAGAAGAAATGCAAGCTACTGTTGGAACTAGACGAGGACGAGGACAAGGACGACGTGAAGTTAGTCGTAGTAGTTACCGCTAAAAAAGTAATATTTTAATTCTGTTTTATCTTTTTTAAACTCATATATTGAAAAACTTAAAATATTTTACAATAATATATCTAGGAAATTAATAATTATATTTTCTAAATATTTTTAAGTTATCAATATGTGAGTTTTTTTATAATTTTTCAAAGTTTGATTCCAACTCAGAAACTAGCTATTAAATTTGATACATCCTCCCTTAAGTATTTATATACATATCCCTTGGTGTATTCACAAATGTCCATACTGTGATTTTAACTCCCATCAAATCAAAACTACTTTACCAGAAACAGAATACATAGCAGCATTATTAGCTGACCTAGATCAAGAATTACCTAAAATAAGTGATAGAAATATCAACAGTATTTTTATTGGTGGAGGAACTCCAAGCGTATTATCAGCTGATATGCTCGCAAAATTAATCTCTGGAGTAAAAGCAAGATTACCAGTAACAAATAATGCTGAAATTACTATGGAAGTTAATCCTGGCACTATAGATAGATTACAAGGATTTTATACAGCCGGAATTAACCGTTTATCATTAGGTATTCAAAGTTTTAATGATAGCAACTTACAAAATTTAGGTCGTATTCATAATAGTTCTGGCGCAGAACAATCTATTAAAACTGCAACTCAAGTTGGCTTCAATAATCTAAACTTAGACTTAATGTTTGGTTTACCCAGCCAAACAGTCGCAGATGCACTAGAAGATTTACATACCGCAATTGCTTATCAACCATCTCATTTATCTTGGTATCAATTAACCATTGAACCTAATACATTTTTCCACACTAAACCACCAGAAAACTTACCTAATGATGATTTATTATGGGAAATTCAAACGGCAGGTCAAAAATATTTAGCTACACAAGGTTATCTACAATATGAAATTTCGGCATATGCTAAGTTAGGCAAACAATGTCAACATAATTTAAATTATTGGAAGTTTGGAGATTATCTAGGAATAGGAGCTGGAGCTCATAGTAAAATTACTATTAACGATAAAATTACTCGTTTTCATAAACCTAATCATCCTAATATCTATTTACAAAATAGTTTACCAATTGAACCAAAAACACTGACAAATGAAGATATTGTATTAGAATTTATGATGAATGCTTTGCGTTTATTGGATGGTTTTACTGAAGAAGAATTTATTAAAAATACTGGTTTAGATATTAGTATTATAGAAAAACAATTGCAACAAGCCTATGCTAAAGATTGGTTGAAAAAAAATTACAAATCTATTTCTGCTACTGAAAATGGAATACGTTTGTTAAATAATCTATTGGAATTGTTTATGCCAAACTAAATTTTAATGTAATATTTTTTTTACTAAAAAGCTTGCTTTATATTTTTAATATGTTAGAATGGTTGTTTTCATTGGGTTGTTAGCTCAGTTGGTAGAGCACCGGACTTTTAATCCGTTGGTCGTGCGTTCAATTCGCACACGACCCATAATATCATTAAATATTTTCCCATCTTGTTTTATCCCTAATTAAATACTCTAAAAATATTGTCCTTTAAAATAGACATATGCTAACTTAAATTTAGTGTAAATCTATAGCAATTACTTACTACCAAGAAATAAATTGATTTTAAAAATATAGGAAAAGCCTTACAAAGGTTAAATTAGTGCCTTAAGAAATGATGATTAAATTTTTAGGTAAGTTATTGAGCATAATTTGCGTAACTTCAGTTCCACCGATTTCATTGGTAGCTATATAATTATTTAACTTTCTTCGAGTTAAACATGAGTAGCCATTGAAACCTATGGAACTTTAAAACAATGATGTCTTAAGCTAAATCCCTTCTTGTTGAGATTTCTTACCTTCCTTCAAAGCAGCAGCAACTTCTGGTGGCATATAATTCTCATCATGTTTAGCCAATACTTCATCTGCTAAGAAAGTACCATCTTCTTGCATTCGTCCAATTGCAACGATACCTTGTCCTTCCCGAAACAAATCTGGTAGAATTCCAGTATATTGAACTTGTACAGTGTTCACATGATCATTAACTTCAAAGTCAATTTGTAAACTGTCAGTTGCCCGCTTCACACTGCCATTACTTACCAAACCTCCAACTCGGATCACTCTATTTTGAGGAGCTTCACCAGCCAAAATTTGAGTTGGACTAAAAAAGTACAACATATTTTCACTAAAAGCAGTTATAGCCAAAGCTACTGTAATCCCGACTCCAGCTAATACAACAAATAATATAGCTAACCGTTTTTTATGTTGTTTACCAACTCTAATTACGCCCACGTTGTTTTCTCCTTAATTTACGAGCTAAAGTACGCAAGATAGCATGCTCTTGCCTAAATGGAATAATTAAATTTGCAAGTAGGATTACTAAAGCTAAACCATAACTAGTCCACACATAAAAGGCGTAACCGCCCATATGAAAAAATTCATTCATAAGTTATTCTTCATTAAATCAATAAATTGGTCAAATAGGTCTGCTACATCATGGGGGCCAGGACTAGCCTCTGGATGGCCTTGAAAGCTAAAAGCTGGTTTATCAGTGTGACGAATTCCTTGTAAAGACCCATCAAATAAGGAACGATGAGTAGCTTGTAAATTATCTGGCAAACTAGTTTCATCAAGAGCAAATCCGTGATTTTGGCTGGTGATCATAACTTTACCAGAAGATATTTCCTGTACTGGATGGTTTGCACCATGGTGGCCAAACTTCATTTTAACCGTTTTTGCTCCACTAGCCAAACCTAATAATTGATGCCCTAAACAAATACCAAAAATTGGGATTTTACTATCGAGTATTTCTTTGATCGCTGTAACTGCATAGTCACAGGGTTCTGGGTCACCTGGTCCATTGGATAAAAAAACTCCATCAGGTTTATATTTTAATACTTCACTGGCTGGAGTTTGAGCAGGAACTACTGTTATATCACAGCCTCGATCTTTCAATAAACGTAGAATATTGCGTTTAATTCCAAAGTCATAAGCTATTACTCGCCATTGGTTTGAAGGTATATTATTAGTAGTGCCATCAATAGACCATACTCCTTCTTTCCATTCATATGGTTGTTGTACAGATACTTCTTTGGCCAAATCCATACCTTGCAATCCAGCAACGTTTTTTGCAGTTTGGATAGCTACTTCTGGATTAATATTTTCACCAGCTATTAAACAACCACCTTGAGTCCCTTTTTCTCGCAGAATCCTAGTTAAACGCCGAGTATCGATTCCAGCTATGCTAACTACTTTGTGTTGTTTTAAATAATCTGCCAAAGAGAGTTCGGTTCGCCAGTTGCTTTCTAGTAACGGTAAATCTCGGATAATTAAGCCAGTAACAAACACTTGTGAACTTTCTTCATCTTCAATATTTATACCTACATTACCGATATGAGGATAGGTTAAAGTTACAATTTGGCGACAATATGATGGATCGGTCAAAATTTCTTGATAACCAGTCATTGAAGTGTTAAAAACTACCTCTCCACAGCACTGTCCATCAATACTAATCGACTCACCATGAAACAAACTTCCGTCTGCTAAAGCCAATAAAGCTGTTTGTCTCAAAATGCTTTCCTCTTGATATTTAGACTGTTTGAAATGGAAGATAAGTAATTTTTTTAGTTTTTGGAACTTTACTACCAGTTTTTTCCCATCTTGAAATTGTCGTACAGGTAACATTCAATTTTTTTGCAAATTCACTTTTGGTTAGATTTAAATAGGTACGAATAAATTCGAGTTCGTTACCAGTTAAAGAGGAAAAAGATTTTTCAATTAAACTATTAAAAGATTCTTTGGCAACTTTTTCAACATCAATTTTGGGATACCAACATTCCTGAATTTTTAAACACACAACGTTTTTTAATATAACTAGGAAGCCAAGTCCTAAATATTCATATTTAACTATAATTTTCTGTTCCATAATAATTCACTATTCTTCATCCAAATTAATCACAGTAATAATAAGCATTAAGTCAGAATCGAAAGAAAGTACAATTCTTACTTTTTCATTATCAATAGTTTTTCCTGTTATATGATAATTCCAATCTACATATCCTTCTTGATACTTTTTTTGCTTCATGTTTTTTAGTTTTACTTTTTAAAATCTTGATAATTTGTAATTCGTTCACATGTTTTCGTTGTTCTGATCTTAATTTGCCATGTTCTGTAAAAATATAATTGCGGGTGTCTATAGCATTTTCTATAATTTTAAAAAGTTCTTGTTTTGCTTTTTTCTTTGGTTTAATACTCAAAATATTATCAATACTAAATTATATTAGATTGAATCCTAGAACTGTAATATGCTGTTAAAATTCAGTATTTCAAGTATTAGTTCTAAATAGCATTTTAATTCAAATCACGTAAAAAATCTTGTAATATATCCATAAAAATTTCCTGATGAGATAAAAATGGGATATGAGATGCTAGTTTAATTACTGTTTTACGTAACATCTTCCATTGGAAATCATTTCCTACCTCAAATGGTACTATTTTATCACGTTTGCCTAAACATAATAAGCTAAGGCAATCAATCTGCTGTAATTTGGAACGTAAATCAGTAGTTTGTAATAATTGCAAACCAGATTCTAAAGCTATTGCTAATGGTGGATTAGTTAAGAAAGAGTTGAGATTTCGCAGTTGTTGCCGAGAATTATCACAACCTCTTACTTGTAAGGCTAAAAAACGTCTTAAAGTACTATTAGTATCTGTTTTTAGTTGATTAGAAAATTGTTGTAATACTTCTGCTGTCATAGCATGTGGCCAATTTTCAGCTGTAGTAAAACGAGGTGAAGTAGCAATTAATACCAGACCTCTTATCTGTTGTTGGATTGCTATATTCATAGCCAACAGTCCACCTAATGACCAGCCAATCCAAACCGCATCGCTTGGTAATTCATTCATTAGTTGTTTAGTGAGAATTGGCAGAGAATATTCACTGATTGGACTTTTACCATGTCCAGGTAAATCTACTTGATAAACTAGCCAATTTTTAGCTAACTCTGGAGCAATATCATTCCAAATATCACCATTAAACCCCCAACCATGTAGCAATATTAAAGGTTTGCCTTGACCTTGTTGTTTGATAAACATATTTTTGTTTGTATCTATAAAAAGCATCAATGCTATTGAGGGCAACCTACATAAATTAATTTCCTTAACTGAATGGTATCTATACGGAATATGATAACATATTATGTTAGTTTGGATAATTCTAGTAACCATCTATTATTTAAGCTAAGTAGAAAGACATAATTATTCTAACAAAATAAAAATTTTAAAATAAACTATAATTAAACAAATTCGACTAAAAAATATAACTTATGTA
>JASFYV010000271.1:0-5884 GCA_045046925.1 Candidatus Marithrix sp.
GTCCTCAAATTTGAGGACTATTTATGTTTAAAATGTACAATATTCACACAACCATCACATATGTTCTGTAATTTTAGCAAAGTTGCTGATAATTTTTGCTTACCTTCTTTCCATTTTATAGATATAGAATCTTCTGATAATAGTTTATTTTTAACTCCACGTTTTTTCATAGCTTTATGCCATTCTTTTCTAGTAATTCTTCTTTGTTTATTAGTATCACTATCTTGTCGAGCCAACATAGTTGCATATTGTTGTTCTAAAATTTTATCTGGTTTATCACTAACTATAGTATATATCGTCTCTTTACCAGTAGCCCCTTCTAATTTAAATGACCAATTTTTGGCTGGCACAAAGTACTTTTTACCCTTTTTAACCGGATTAACATTCTTCTTAGCAGCATTAGCAAAATCGGTAGTTGGAAATAACCGGGATATTTTATTAGCAGAATCAATTCGGAAGATATATACATGTTTTTTTGCAGGAGGTTGAAATATTATTTTATAAGTATCGCCAGTTTTTAAAGTATTTCCCTTCAATAAATTAGTCTTACTAAAAGATTTAGCTTCGCCTTGGCCAGCATCACGATATACATAATTGATTCTAAAACTAGTAGTGGTTTTTTTCTTGTCAGAATTATTAACTATTTTATTATCTGTAGTAGGATCAGAAACTTTAACCTGTGTTGTAGCAGATTCTATTGGGCAACTGTCTTTTTCAAAATAACATTTTTCTATAAATAAACCGGCAATGGTTAAGAGCAATCCGACAACAACGGTTAAGATAATTTCTTTCATTAATTTTTCCTATAAATTATATAAAGTCTGGTCAATATAACACATATTGCTTGGTGTTCTAAATTATATAGTTGTATACTCTCATACTGATAATAATTGGTATATTAATTTAAACAAACTATAAAATGGTTATAGGGTTTAAAATTATGTTCCATTTTATTTATAACTTATCTATTAAGAAAAAACTTATTAGTATTATTCTAGCAACCACAATTATAATTTTATTAATATCAGCCAGTATTTTAGTTGCTAATGAGGTATTTTCTGTTAAACATAATCTAAGCTTAGATTCATTAACATTTGCTGATATTATGGGGATTAAGACTTGTATTCGATAATCCACAAGCTTTAAGATAATCTAAGTTCATTAAAAGCTAAGTCTAGTTCATATCTTTGATGTATAGCAATTCCCGAATAAGTATAATACAAAAATAGATGCAATGTATGAAGGCATTTAGTTTTATAGTTCTTGATGATTATCATGTATAGTGTTAACTTATTTTAGTAATAATAAATATTATTCTATAAATTTATATATTTTATAATCAAATTTTTGAGGGAAAATATTTGGCTAACAAAAATTTCGTTATCACGTATGATCAGCACAATAACGTAAATAAGTTTATTAAAAACTCTACAATTTTTGTTTGTATATTTGGGATTGTTAATTGTTCTACAACAGTAGTTAATTAAGCAAATAAAATCACTGTGGTGCCAATCGAAGAACAATACCAATATTTAGTTGTATCACAAAAATTTAAACCAATAAAAAACTATGTTTCTCCTCAAAAACAATTCAAATCTATTGCTAGAGATAAAAAATATAGATATGTCAGTAAATTGCCAAATTACAATAAACGTTTTAGAGCAACTTCAGTAAAGTACCAAATACCGTTCAGATATCAACCAGCTTTTAATGTGTATGAATTTCAACATTATTATCATTGGAAAGGTATTATTAGTTTGTCGTCAAATGCTAATTATGGCAAATTATGGTATGACTCGTTATTCCAAATATGGTACACCTAGAAAACATAATGGGGTTGATATAGTAGGCAATGTTGGAGATAATGTGTATGCAGTAGCATCTGGAACTAGCAATGCCATTAAGTTAAGGAAATTTAGGGTAACGGGATTACCCCTACAAATCATCATAGTAGGGGCAGTCCGGTTACCCTTAACTTACCAAATAATTTGCACTCTGATAATTATTTTTTGTGCTTGTGTAACATCAGTTACTAATGAATTTTACCAGTTACTATCAAACTTATTTTAATCATCTCGTTTGTATTCTCCTTCTATTACATTAGGTTCATTTGATTGCTGAGTATAATTTTGAGCTGGATTTACTATTTTAATTTTTTTAATAAATGAATTAACTAGTTTTTGACGAATTTGGGGAATTAAACAGGTAAATCCCACTACATCAGTTACAAAACCTGGAGTTAATAATAATACGCCACTAACTAATAATAAAACTCCTTCTAATAAAGCTCCTGCTGGGGCTTGACCTTGGTTTAAACTAGTTTGAGCTTTTTTTAATGTAGCTACACCTTGAATTCGTAATAAATAAGTTCCCAAAATTGCGGTGAAAATTACTAATAGTATAGTAGTAAGTCCACCAATCACACTACCAACGGTGATAAGTAGGTAAATTTCTAAAACTGGGACAATTATAAATAATAGTAATAAAAATTGAAATGTAGTCATCGTCGTAATATCATTAGATTAAGTTGAGTTATCGATATTTTACCTCAATATGAGAATACATACTGTCTTAATATCGTTCATAAATTGAAAAATGGTGATCTTGTGAAAAATGATTATCAGTTATTGTTAACAACTTGTCCAAATTCAGAGGTTGCAGAAAGTTTAGCATCTGTTAGAAAAACATCTAGTTAGTTGCGTTAATATATTACCTAATGTCAGAACTATTTATAAATTAAAAGGTAAAATTACTAATAATTCTGAAGTGTTAGTATTTATTAGAACTACATTATACTGCAATTGAGTAGACCATATTACAACAACATCCATACAATGTGCCAGACCTTATTTCATTATGTAAACCGGTTTACCGAGTTATTTAGCCTGGTTAGATGAACCCACTCATTTAAATAAACCTTAATTATTAAGGTGGTTAATTAAAATTATGCGAATTATACTTTTAGTTTTATCAATTTGGAGTTGTAATGTATTAGCTACAACCAGTAGCTTTTATCAGTTTACTAATTCTAATAGTTTATTCAATACTCTTAGTCCAGATGCTGCTTTTATATTATCAGCAGATGTGCAAGATAACTTTATTTTGTTAAACTGGGAAATTGCTGAAGAACATTATTTATATCGTAATAAATTTCAATTTAGTCTTAAAAGTGATGGAACATTAGGTGAAGCACAATTTCCACCAGCTATAATTAAAGGTGATATTAAATATGGTAAAACAGAAGTTTATGAACAACAATTAACTATAAAATTACCATTCACGGATGCTAAAAATACTATTGATTTGGAAATTGGTTATCAAGGTTGTATTAAAAATAGATTATGTTATCCGCCTATAACTAAAATGCTTAAGATAAATTTATCAAACAATACTGTTGTGATAAATAAAAATAATACAAGGTCAACAAATTTAATACTTGCGAGCAACTCGTTGGTAAATTTAGAATATTCCCAAAAAATTTTAGAACCAGAATCTCAACCATCTGAATCAACAGAAGATTTTGGGTGGCTAACTCCAGCCGAACAACCAGCAGAGATCGTAGAACAAGAATTTTTAAAAGTAGAAGAAGCTTTTGCTTTTTCAGCTGAATTTATTAAACCTGATCAAATATTGGCTCGTTGGCAAATAGCTGATGGTTATTATTTATATCGAGACAAGTTAGAATTTAGATTAATTGGTGGCACTTTAGGAGCGATTGAATTACCACCCAGTAAACTTAAATCTGATCAATTTTTTGGTGATGTAGAAATTTATCAACAACCATTATTAGAAATAGAACTACCATTTAATCAAATGGAAAACCCAGATTTAATTTTAACAGTTAAATATCAGGGTTGTGCAGTTGCTGGTTTATGTTATCCACCAATAACTAAAGTGATAAATTTAACCTATCCAACTGGAATGGCTTCTAAAAATACTACTGATAATAGTTCTGAACAAGATAGATTAGCCAATATGCTTGCCAATGCTAGTTTTTTATATACCATAATGTTTTTCTTTGGATTAGGAGTATTATTATCTTTAACTCCTTGTATATTCCCAATGATTCCAATTTTATCTGGAATTATAGTAGGACAAGGTAAAGAAATTACTACTTATAAAGCATTTTCAATGTCACTAACTTATGTAGTTGCAATGGCGTTTACCTATGCAGTTGTAGGAGCATTAACCGCAATGTTAGGAGCTAATTTATCCATTGCTTTCCAAACCCCTTGGATATTATTCAGTTTTGCATTGGTTTTTGTAATTTTATCTCTATCCATGTTTGGCTTTTATGAACTTAAAATGCCTAATTTTATCCAATCTAAAGTTACTAATATCAGCAATAAACAACAAAGTGGAACTTTAATTGGGGTTGCAGTAATGGGAGTGTTGTCAGCTATTATAGTTGGTCCTTGCGTAGCTGCACCATTGGTTGGAGCATTGATTTATATTAGTCAAACTGGAGATTGGATTTTAGGAAGTACAGCTTTATTTGTTATGGGAATTGGTATGGGATTGCCGCTATTATTAATCGGTATTTCTGCCGGCCATTTATTACCAAAAGCTGACCAATGGATGAATGCTGTCAAAGGTGTATTTGGAGTAATGTTATTAGGAGTAGCTATCTGGATGATTGAAAGAGTCATACCAGCTCAAATAACTATATTATTATGGGCAAGTCTCTTAATAATCTCTGCGATTTATATGGGAGCTTTAGATAAAATTGCTGATACTGGTTGGTATAAATTATGGAAAGGTATTGGCCTTATCTTTCTGATTTACGGAATAATATTAATTATTGGAGTTGCCGCTGGAAGCAATAGTTTATTACAACCATTACAAGTATTTCAAACTACCAATACAATTCAGCAAAGTTCTGATGAAAATAATGAAAATAAAATAGTAGAATTTAAAAATATTAAAGGAATTAGTGGTTTAGAACGTGAATTAGCCGTTGCGGTAGGCAAACCAGTCGTGTTAGACTTTTACGCTGACTGGTGTATCTCATGCAAAGAAATGGAGCATTTCACCTTCAGTGACCCTGAGGTGCAAAAAGGACTTGCTAACTTTGTATTGTTAAAAGCTGATGTTACTCCAAATGATGACCAGGATAAAGCTTTATATAAACTATTCGGCATTTTTGGGCCTCCAGCGATTTTATTTTTTGATTCTAACGGGCAAGAACAACGTTCATCTCGAATTGTTGGTTTTATGCCTGCTGAAAAATTTAGTCAACATTTAAAAAAGGTATTGCAATAATGAAACCGGCTCATTTTGTCCTATTTGTAGGATTAATAATGACCAGCGTGGCTAGTGTTGCCGGCTATTTGTGGTTTAACCCACCGCAAAAATCAGAGAAGCAAGTAACTTATCGGCCGGATTTTAGTCTCGTTGATCTAAACGGAAAGGTTCGTAATGTTTCCGAATGGGATAATAAAATTCTAGTAGTAAATTTTTGGGCAACTTGGTGTCCACCTTGTATTCGAGAAATGCCATTATTCGTTGAAATTCAAAAAGATTATGCTGCAATTGGTTTACAAGTTATTGGAATTGCTGTTGATGAGCATGAAGCAATCCAGAAATTTGTAGAGGAAAATTATATCAACTATCCAATTTTGGAAGGTAGTGATGTAATTAATATTTCTAAAAGTTTTGGCAATCGATTAGGTGCATTACCATTCACAGCAGTTGTAGACCGGAGTGGTAATATAGTGGTACGTCATGTTGGAGATTTAAATTTGCGAGAGGTAAAAGAGAAAATTTTGCCGTTATTGTACTAATAATGTAACTACCTACCATGCCCATGCCAACTTTTTATGTTTATAAATCATTACGATACGTTTAATTAAAATTATTTATAACAGTCATAAATTAAATCTAT
>JASFYV010000272.1:0-9525 GCA_045046925.1 Candidatus Marithrix sp.
GATCACGTAACTTTGCATTTTATTTTTCTAAATGCTTTAGTTTTTCTGATAGTTCTTATCTTCTTTAAGCTTTCTATGTCGTTTGGTAGCTCTTTCATCAGTCTAACATTTTTTTCGTATATACTTTATTATTATTTAATATGGTAGGTAGTTACTGATAAACAATGATGAACTGAATATTATGAATTATACCAATTCTTAATTAAATTTAAAATATCAATATTATAATTTTATAAAATATTGAAATAAAAAGTGAAAAATTATTTAAATAATATGTATAATATATAAATATTAAAAAGTTTATTCATTAAAAATCATCCCCATCTATCAGTATGAATAGAGATTTTAACCTCTAATTGAATTATACCTTTCTTTAAATATATCTCGGAATTATTTGTGATTACCAAACTGCGTAACATTGCTATTATTGCCCATGTTGATCATGGTAAAACTACCCTGGTTGATAAACTTTTACAACAATCAGGTATCTTAGGAACTCGAAACACTGAAGTGGAACGAGTTATGGATTCTAACGAACTAGAAAAAGAACGTGGAATTACTATTTTATCTAAAAATACTGCTCTTAATTGGGGTGACTATAGAATTAATATAGTTGATACTCCTGGCCATGCTGATTTTGGCGGTGAAGTTGAACGAGTATTATCAATGGTTGATTCAGTGTTATTATTAGTTGATGCAGTGGAAGGGCCAATGCCACAAACTAGATTTGTAACTCAGAAAGCCTTAGAACATGGTTTATGTCCTATCGTGGTAATCAATAAAATTGATCGAGATGGAGCTCGTCCTGATTGGGTTTTAGATCAAACTTTTGAATTATTTGATCGCTTAGGAGCTGATGATGCCCAATTAGATTTTCCCGTTGTCTATGCTTCCGCCCTTAATGGTTATTCAAGTCTTGATAGTAATGTTCGTTCTGGTAATATGGATACATTGTTTGAAGCTATTATTAAATATGTACCAATTCCAGATGTTGACCCAGAAGAACCATTTCAATTACAAGTTAGTGCATTAGACTATTCTAGTTATGTTGGGGTAATTGGTATTGGTAGAATTAACAGTGGCCGGATCAAAACCAATACTCCTGTGACAATAGTTGATGCTGAAAATAAGCAACGACATGGACGCATATTACAAGTATTAGGTTTTCGTGGTTTAGAACGAATTGAAATGAAAGAAGCTACTGCTGGGGATATTATTTGTTTTACTGGCATAGATAAGCTTAATATTTCTGATACTATTTGTGATCCAGAACATGTAATTCCATTACCAGCTCTTACCATTGATGAACCTACTGTTAGCATGACTTTTCAGGTAAACACCTCTCCATTTGCTGGTAAAGATGGTAAATATGTTACTTCCCGCCAAATCATGGAACGCTTAAATCGAGAACTATTACATAATGTAGCATTAAGAGTTGTTACCACTGATGATCCAGATAAATTTTTAGTCTCAGGACGTGGGGAATTACATTTAGGAATTTTGATTGAAAATATGCGACGTGAAGGTTATGAGATTGCAGTTTCACGCCCTAAAGTTATTACCAAAGAAATTGAAGGTGAATTATGCGAACCTTATGAAAGTTTGACTATAGATGTCGAACAAGAACATCAAGGTGCAATAATGGAATTGTTGGGAGAAAGAAAAGCAGAATTAACCAATATGTTACCAGACGAAAAAGGTCGAGTTCGGTTGGATTTCATTGTGCCAGCTCGTGGTTTAATTGGTTTTCGTACTGACTTTATGACCTCTACTTCAGGTACTGGTCTGATATATCACGTTTTTGATCATTATGCTCCAGTTAAACCAGGTAATATTGGGCAACGAGTTAATGGAGTATTGATTGCTAATGGTGAAGGAAAGAGTTTGGGTTATGCTTTATTCAACTTGCAAGAAAGAGGGCGTTTATTTTTAGGCCATGGTACTGAAGTTTATGAAGGCATGGTTATTGGAATTCACTCCCGTGGTAATGATTTAGTAGTCAATCCACTCAAGGCTAAACAGTTAACCAATATTCGAGCTGCTGGTACTGATGAGAATATTATACTCGTTCCACCGATCAAATTTTCATTGGAACAAGCTATTGAATTTATTGATGATGATGAATTAGTAGAAATAACTCCTAAAGCTATCAGAATTCGGAAGAAGTTTTTAAAAGAATTTGAACGAAAACGGGCTGCACGAGCTGAATAGTATATAGTAATTCTTAATTAACTTCAACAGCAACTAGTTGTTGTAATCTATGTTCCAAACATCTACGTCAATGCTATTAAGTTAAGGAAAAATTTCTTGTCATACCCACGAAAGTGGGTATCCAGCCTCTCTAGATTCCCGTTCCTCAATCTAGTTGAGGACAAGCTTTACGGGAATGACATTAATGTAAATCTTTAGCTTAATGGTATTGAATATCTACGTTGGGAATTTTTTTAACAATTATAGAACTTACGCATTGATAAAAGTATCTCAATATTTGAATTTATTAGAAATAATATTTTTGGAGAATTATCAATGCGTAAGTCTTAGTCATTAAAGATTATGAGCAATTAATTTTGACATTAAAAGATATTTCACATTGGTTATGGTTGTTCGCTCAATAAACGTAGGAAAAAACTTAATACAGTTGACCTAATGGCCAATTGTGCGGCTTAAGTTGATGCATATGGGGTTTCGTTGCACCGACCCTACAAATCTCGCACAAGTATGATTAGTGAAATCAACCATTTGTCAGAATCAGGATTCACCAGATTAAAAGATTTTCAGGATGAGATTGTTGGTGTTGTTAGATTTTACCCTGTTAATCCTAAAATTCGGTAAATCCTGATTCAGACAGCCAAAAATTGTAATTACACCATACAAATAAGTATTACCTTCCATTTTTGTTTTTATTCAACTATAATAACCCATCCTCATGCCAAACTAATAACAAACCATGCGACGATTCCTAAAATACTCATTATTAACAATATTATTTTTACTAATCATCATAATAGCCATAGTAGCTTGGTTAGTTAGCACTGAATCAGGCTTACAATTCATCGGTACTCAAGCCCAAAATTTTGCTCCTGGCGAATTAAAAATTGACAAATTAGAAGGTCGTATAATTGACCGAATTAGTTTCAACGACCTCTCCTATCAAGATGGCGAAACTAAAGCTAAAATTGAATCATTCGTATTTGATTGGGATGCTGGAGCTTTGTTATCCGCTAAAGTCCACTTAGAACAATTGCATATCAATAATATCGAAATACATTTACCCGAATCTGAACCAGTTACAGAAGAGCCTAAAAAAGAATTAACTCCATTTGAAATTCCCGATATAAAATTACCAGTACAAATTGCGTTAGATGATATTCAAATCAATCATATTTCCATCCAAACTGCTGATGCTGAACCGTTTATTATTGATAATATTAATTTACAATCTCAAACTAGCGACCATTTAACTCTACAAAATTTCCAAATTACCGCACCATTATTTAACCTTAAACTTGCTGGTGAGATTGGTTTTGTTAAGCCACATACCGTTCAATTAGATTTAAATTGGAATGCTAACTTGCCTGATTTTAAATTAGCTGGCCAAGGTGAAATAACTGGAGATATGGAAAAAATTACGTTAACTCATCATGTTAGTGAACCATTATCTATAGATTTACAAACTACTGTCACTGATTTAATTGGTGATTTAAATTTAGATGCAAAGCTGACTTGGCAAGAAATTTATTGGCCATTGGATATTCCAGAAAAAATGGTTATTAGTCAACAGGGTAAGATTACCGTAACCGGTGGTTTAGACGACTATAATTTTACTTTGCGAACTAAAGTTGATGGACAGCAGATTCCAGCAAGCAATTGGCGAATTACTGGCCAAGGTAATCAGCAGCAAGTCACTATAACTACTTTACATTCTGAATTATTGGAAGGTTTATTGGATGTAAAAGGTCAATTTAGTTGGATGCCTAAAATGTTAGGACATATAGAACTTGATTTGCAAGCGATTTCGATTAAGGATTTTTGGCCCGATTGGCCGGATGAGTTAACAATTGACACTAAGTTACAAGCAAAATTAGATGGTGATACATTCCAAATTGATAATTTAGCTATCAATATTCCACAAACTAAAACCGGAATTTACTTACAAGCATCTGGTTTGATTGCTGGTGATAACTCTAAAATAGAAATTGCCACTTTAAATTGGGAAGGTTTACAGTGGCCGTTGATTGGGACAGAATTGGTAAATAGTAAACAAGGTCAAATAGATATTTCTGGTACGATGCAAAACTATCAAGTTAAATTGGCTACCCAAGTAGCTGGCGGACAGATTCCACTTAGTCAAATAACTTTGCAAGGTAAGGGTGATTTACAACATTTTAAGCTCGAATCATTAAAGACCAAATTGCTAGAAGGAGAGATAAATACAGTTGGGGAAATCAGTTGGCAACCTAAGTTAGTTGGGCAGTTAAACCTAGCAGTGGAAAAGTTGAATTTGAAAGAAGTATGGCAAGATTGGCCAGATAAATTGCGTTTGGATACTAAGTTAATTGCTAATTTAGACAGTGAGAAATTTAAACTAGAAAGCTTACAGGTTAATTTACCTAATACTAAAGCTAAAATTACCCTACAAGCTAATGGTAAACTTGGCAAAATTCCTAGTTTTGATGCAACTTTGGCTTGGCAGAAATTACAATGGCCATTAGTTGGCAAAAAATCTATGGTAACTAGCAAGACTGGGAAGGTGCATGTATTTGGAACTACTGAAGATTATAAAGTTAAACTCACCACTCAAATTGATGGACAACAAGTTCCTAGTACTCATATCGGTTTGCTCGGACAGGGTAACTTACAACAGTTTAACCTCAAATCTCTGCACAGTGAATTACTAAAAGGCAAGATTGATATTACTGGTAAAGTTGATTGGCAGACCAAATTGATAGCTCAACTAAATCTTGATGTCAAAAAGCTTAATTTAAAAGAAGTTTGGAAAGATTGGCCAAATAAATTACGCTTGGATACGAAACTGGTAGCTAATTTGGATGGAGATAAGTTTAAAGTCAGGAGTTTAAAGGTTAAATTGCCCAAAACAACAGCACAAATTTCTTTACAAGCAGATGGTAAATTGGGAGAGATTCCTAGTTTTGAAGCAACGTTAAACTGGAAAGCTTTGCAATGGCCTTTGGTTGGCAAAAATTCACTAGTTACTAGCAAGAATGGCAAGCTTACTTTAGTAGGAAATATCGAGGATTATAAGCTAAATATAACCACTCAAGTTGATGGCCAGCAGATTCCAACAAGTAAAATTAAGCTGTCTGGACAGGGTAATTTAGAACATTTTACGATAAATTCCTTGAATACTAAAACCTTGCAGGGAACTATAACTGCCGATGGTGAAGTCAACTGGCAACCTATTTTAGCTGCTCAATTAAATCTGAATGTGGATAAAATTGATTTACAAGAAGTATGGCCGGATTGGCCGCAAGGGTTAAATCTGAATACTAATTTAGTAGCTGGTTTGGAAGGAGATAGTTTTCAGATAAATCAATTGGATATATCGATTCCTCAGACTGGTATGGAGCTTTCTGTAACTGGTTCTGGTACTACTGATGGTGAAATTATAACTGTAGCATTAAATTGGCAGGATTTACAATGGCCTCTGAATGATGGAGAGATAATCCAGAGTAAGACAGGAACTTTCAGTATTGACGGTGGAATTAAGTCTTATCAAGTGCAATTGGATACTGAGTTGAAAGGCAAGGATATTCCAGCTGGTCGGTGGCAAGCTATGGGTTATGGAGATGATAAAAGTTTTAAGTTAAGTAGTTTACAGGGTGATATTTTACAAGGCATGTTAGATTTATCTGGACAAGTGCAATGGCAACCTAAGCTAAATTGGCAATTTACTCTGCAAGGTGAAAATTTAAATCCAGGTGAACAATGGCAAGATTGGCCGGGTGATTTAGCCATGAATATTCAGACTCAAGGTAATATGGGTAAAAAGCTTACCACTCAACTACAAATTAACCAGTTAGGTGGCAAATTACGCAATTATCCACTTAATTTAGAAACTGATATTAATATTGATGGCAATATCTATAAAATTAATAAATTAAACTTTAATTCTGGCAAGGCTTATCTTACTGCCAAAGGCCGTTTAGGAGATAAATCTAATCTAACTTGGGAAATCAATGCTCCTGACCTGCAAGCTTTCTTGCCAGATGCGAAAGGTAGTATTGTTGGTAAAGGTAGCCTCACTGGGCCATTAAATTTACCTCATGTGAAAGCTCAATTAGAAGCTAATTCCATAGTATTTCAACAGAATAATTTACAAAAATTGACTGCTACTGTGGATGTAAATTTACGTGGTTCACAAAAGCTGTTTTTAGATGTTGTGGCTACTAATTTAGTGGCTGGAAATACTCAGATTAATAGTATTAAATTGCAAGGTGATGGTAGTCTACCCAAACATACGATTACCGCTAGTTTAAACATGCCAACTGATGATTTTATGTTGCAATTGAAAGGTGGTTTAAAACAACTATCAAGTTGGCGAGGTAAGCTACAACAGATTAATTTAAATACTGAAAAAGCGGATAATTGGGAACTCACCAAACCCAGCCAACTCCTATTATCAGCGGAAAAAATTCATTTAGGTAAAGCTTGTCTGCAAAATACTAAAACTGCTGGTAAATTATGTACTAAAATTGATTGGTCGGTAAAATCTGGTAGTGAGTTACAAGTTGATATTAAGAAGCTGTCTTTGGAACTATTGCAGGCTTTTTTACCCGAAAATATGAATATAAAAGATGGAGCTATTAATGGTGGCTTGCAGACTACTCTACGACCAGATGGCAAGATAAATTCAACTGTTGATATAAAAATTGCTCCGGGAATATTTTCCATAGCAACCGATGATAAAGTGGAACAATTAAAATTTGCTGGTGGAAATTTAAACTTAAAAATCAATAACAAAGGTCTCAATGGTGGACTTAAGTTAAAAATGCTAAATCGCAGCAATATTAACGGTAAAATTAAAATGCCCAAATTGACTCATATTCCACCTAAAGGTAAACAGCCAATTAAAGCTAATTTAACCGCTAAATTCGGTGATTTAGATATTCTGCCAACTTTTGTACCACAAGCAGAAAATACTAAAGGTCAAGTTGGGATAGATGTAACTATAGCCGGATTATTGGATAAACCTAAAATCCAAGGTAAGATTCAAATCATTGATGTAGCTACTGAATTACCAGAATTAGGTTTGATATTGAAAGATTTCAATTTAGCTTTACGCACTGATGGCAGTGAAAAAATTTATTTAGATGCTGGCATTCGTTCTGGTGAATGTGATTCTGCCACTTGCCAACTGAATATCAAAGGTCATGCTAATTTACCTTCCTTAACCAAATGGGATGCAGAAATTAATATCAATGGCAACGATTTTGAGGTGGTCAACATGCCTAATGCGTGGGTGTTGATTTCTCCCGATATAAACGTCAAATTAACTCCAGAAAACATAGCAGTTATTGGTGAACTGTTGATTCCAGAAGCAGCTTTCACTCCACCGAAAGGTTCTAGTGGTGGTGGAGCAGTGGCAATTTCCAATGATGTTATCTTTGTCGATGAGCAGCAAACTGAAGAACCAGTTGAAGTTGAACAAGCTAGTAGTGGTATGCAAATAGCGACTAACGTGAAGATTATATTTGGTGATAATATTACTTTTGAAGGTGCTGGAGTAAAAAGTCGTTTGGGTGGAACTTTGATTGCTAGTAATGAACCGGGTAAAGCCACTGTAGGTAATGGAGAACTATGGATAGATGGAACTTTCAAGGCTTATGGGCAGAATTTAATTATCAATAAAGGTAAGATATTTTTTGCTGGTGGAGCGATTGAAAATCCGGGTTTGGATATTCGAGCTTTCCGTAGAATTATGGGTAAAGGCAATGCCAGTGAAGAGGTGGTATTGGCTGGTGGAACTCGGATTAGGGGAGATGAGGATGTGGTTTCTGGAGTGCATATTAATGGTACTGCTCAGAATTTGAAAATGGATTTATATTCCGACCCAGCGATGGATGAAAGCAATATGTTATCCTACATCGTGTTGGGTAAACCAGCATCTCAAGCCGGTTCTAGTGGTGGAGATTTATTGTTGGCCGCAGCAGCCGAATTACCTCTCAGTAAAAGTAATGCTTTAACTAATAAAATTGGCAATGAGTTTGGTTTGGATGAAGCTGGAATTTCTTCAGAGGATGGAGTTGAAAATGCTGCGTTTGTGTTGGGTAAATATTTAACTCCTGAATTATATGTTAGTTATGGCATCGGCTTATTTGACGGCAGTAATATGTTAAAAATGCGCTATCAATTAAGCAAGCATTTTACCTTAGAAACCGAGACAGGTACACAGAGTGGAGTGGATTTACGGTATACTTTGGAGAGGTGATTTATTTAATAGTATAAGCTGTTAAACTAAGCCTGTCAAGTCGCCCTGCCAGACTCGTCTTCAAAACGGTACGTGAGACTTTTACCTCATACCGTTCCTCTCTACATAGCATCCTTTTACAGACGTTACAATTCTTGATAATCTTGGTTATACCTATTGATGCTTCCATCAGTACGGGTTTTAATATCGTGGCAATGACGGTGCAACACTTGCAAGTTCGTACTTTGCTCACCACCACCACGATTTCTGGACAGATTACGGAAAACTTCCAATATTCTCCTTATGGCTTGTTATTAAGCGGTGATGCTTCCAAAACTCCATTTCTGTTTAATGGTATGTATGGAGTTATGACTGATTCCAATAACCTTTATTACATGCGAGCTAGGTTTTATAGTCCTGATATAAGACGCTTTGTTAATCGGGATGTTTTGCTTGGGGATGTTTTGCTTGGGGATGTTGTTAGTGGGCAGACGCTTAATCGGTATGTTTTTGTTACGGGACGGCCTGTTTCGTTTGTTGATCCGTTTGGGTTAAATGCTCTAACTACAGCAGAAATATGGTTAAGAGGAATTGGTGGTGCAGCATGTGTTATTCCTATTCCAGGTGCAAGAGTTGCTGGAATGAGTATTATAATGTTGAGTCTTTCTGGAGATACTTTAAAAACACAGGCATTGCCTGGAGAAGGACTTGTTCCTCCAGGAGACTGTAATCAAGGATATTATAATTTTTTAAAATCTCATAAAGACTTTATATATAATCAACCAAGGGCTTGTTCTCCTATGAGAGTAGAATCTTGTAGCGACATACTTATAAATTTACATTTAAATAATGCTTGTGTTAAAGCGCGGGATGATCTAATGAAACAATGTTTTAAAGGTGGGAACAAAGTTCATCAGAAACAAAAAGCAGATACTAGAACATCTGTTTTTAAGTGTATAGCACAAGCCGCTAGAAATTCTTGTCCAAATTTCTAATGTTATAATGTGAATTAAGAGCTAAAATTATGTATCTTTATAAAAACAATGAGTTAAAAAATGCACGTTAAAAATCTACTGAAGTTACAATTTTTAATTATA
>JASFYV010000273.1:0-15011 GCA_045046925.1 Candidatus Marithrix sp.
GCAACGCTCTGCGTTGCGGGACGCGGAGCGTCCCTGACTGCATTCCCAACGGGACGTTGGGAACGAGAACTTTCAACTTCAGACCTGACAGGTTTTGGAAACCTGTCAGGTCTTAACATCTCCAATAACTTTCCTGCATCGGATGGCCGTCCCTGCCGAGACTTATTCAAACAAGCAAATACCACATTCTGCAAAACCTCCGGCACATCCTGCTGTTTCAATTCATCCAGCCAATCCAAATCTGGAATATCTAAAGTCCGCACCAACATCTGCCACAATAATACTCCCAAAGCATAAGTATCATCGGCTGGATGAGCCTTTTCACCTCGACGTTGCTCTTTTGACATATAACCCATACTACCCCCTGCATAGTATATTGAGTACGAGTAGCTTGCATCGCAGCCTCATTCGCTGCCAAAACTTTACCAATTCCAAAATCAGTTATTTTCGGAATCCCATCCGCAGTCAGCAAAATATTAGCTGGCTTCAAATCCCGATGCACAATGCCAATTTTATGCACTGCCGCTACTCCAGCCACAATCTGCCGAAACAAACTCAAACTTTCCTGCCACGACAATGGAGTTGCCCGTAACAAAGACTCCAAAGTGCCACCTTCCACAAATTCAAACAACAACCAATATGGTGGATTATCCAAATTTAATTGGCTCAAATGGACAATATTAGCATGTCTAGGCAGTTTCTCATGTACATCAAACAACATCTCAGCTTCATTAGTTAAAATCCTTTCACTGACCTTATCCAGAAAAAACTTAATCGCATAACGCAACCGCCGATGCCGTACTTCCCAAACTTCACCAAACCCACCAGTCCCCAATAATTCACCCAATCGCCAACCAGTCAAACCATGCGGCACAATATCATCTGCTTGAAAACGTGGTCGACGAGCCGGAAATAAAGAATGATAAAATGCCTCCTGCTCAAATAAACTGGTCTCAGCAGTTATCGGCAATACTGTTTGCACATCAGTACCATGTTGCCGAGCCAAACGTAAAGTTGCCTGTGTACGTTCTTTAATTGTAGCTGGCATAAACATCAACAAATCACGAATTGCCTCAGCCTGTTCCTCAACAACAGTTATACCCAAAGACCGTTGTTCAGCAATAAAATCATTCGCAATCATCCGAGCCTCACCCGGTAAAATTGTCCCAGCTTGTTCAAGTTGTTGTAGACGCTCTTTAAAACTAGCTTTACGTTGCTCATCTCGGAAAATATCAAACCATCCCTGACCAAGATCAACCGCCATCCCAACCCCGGGAATTTCTTTTAATCCGACAAATAAAGCATGAGCTGCACAACGTAAAAATACTTTACCTTTATCCAATTTTGGCATTAATTTATCTCCTATTCCTAAATTCTAGTTTTGGAACATGCTATAGCGTTTAGTGAAGTACATTTTACTTGTTTCGGAACATGGAGTATAGTGGATTTCCCGAAATATTGTACCTTAATACAAACAAGAAACGCTATATCTGGCTGTCAATGTTATCTATTGTACTTATTGCTTATTCTTGGCAAGCTATTATTTTAATTGTTTGAGTATTAATTCTGTTTCTTTATAACGTTTTTTAAATTCAGTAAGTTCCATTAATAAGTTAATTTTATTTTCACCTTGTAATTGGTATTTAGCTGGATTTTTATGAATTAATTCAATAATTTTTTGGATTTTAACTGGTGGGTTTTCTATAAATACAATACTGCCTCCATGTTCACTAAAATCAAACTTACGGATGCCTAATGGAATGGCTTGCAATTTTAATTCAGTTATGAGCAACAAATTTTTCGCTGGTTCCGGCAATAAACCAAAACGGTCTATCATTTCAACTTGAATATCATCCAAATCTGCTATATTTGGAGCATTTGCTATTCGTTTATACATGATTAAACGGGTATGTATATCATATATATAAGTTTCTGGTAATAAAGCTGTCGTATGTAAATCAATTTCAGTATTATTAGTAACTAATTCTTCCACTGGTTGGCCTGATTTAATGCTGGTAACTGCTCTTTCTAATAATTCAGTGTATAAATTATAGCCAATTTCTTGTACAAAACCACTTTGTTCATCACCTAATAATTCACCAGCTCCACGAATTTCTAAATCTTGACTAGCCAAACTGAATCCCATTCCAACTTCATCTAAGGCTGCGATAGCATCTATCCGTTTACAGGCATCTTTCGTCATAGATTTTCGAGTTGGAACAATCAGATACGCATATGCTCGATGATGTGAACGGCCTACTCGACCTCGTAATTGATATAACTGAGCTAAACCTAACTTATCAGCTCGATTGATAATTATCGTATTAGCAGTAGGAATGTCAATTCCAGTTTCGATAATTGTCGTACAAACCAGCACGTTAAATCGACGATGATAAAAATCCTGCATGACATGTTCTAATTCTCGTTCTCGCATCTGACCATGAGCGATTTGAACGTTTGCTTCAGGAACTAATTCTTGAATATTAATCGCTATACCTTTAATACTATCAACATTATTATGCAGGAAAAATACTTGGCCGCCCCGTTTTAATTCCCGTAAAATAGCTTCAATAATCAAGTGATTTCGCCATTCTTGAATGAAGGTTTTAACTGCCAATCTACCAGCAGGTGGAGTTGCAATGATCGACAAGTCTCGTAGATTAGATAAAGCCATATTTAACGAGCGAGGAATTGGGGTTGCAGTGAGAGTTAAAATATCAACTTCAGCTCGCAGTGATTTAAAACGATCTTTTTGTCGAACTCCAAATCTATGTTCTTCATCAATAATTACCAAACCTAACTTATTGAATTTAATATTTAATAATTTATGTGTACCTATAATAATATCAACTTGACCGTCTTTAATTGCTTGGGTAGTTGCTTTCTGTTTTTTAGGTGAAATAAAACGTGATAACTGTTCAATTATTATTGGCCAATCGGCAAACCGATCTTGGAAAGTTTGATAGTGTTGTTGGCAAAGTAAAGTAGTTGGGACTAAAATTGCAACTTGACTACCACCTAATACCGCTACTAATGCTGCTCTCATAGCAACTTCAGTTTTGCCAAATCCAACGTCTCCACAAATAAGCCGATCCATTGGACGTTTGGCAGCCATATCATGTAACATTGCATCAATTGCTTCTTGTTGGTCTGGAGTTTCTTCAAATGGAAAAGCTTGAGTAAAAACTTGATAATCTTTTGCTTCAATTTTGAAAGATTGTCCTTCTTTGGCTTCACGTTGAGCATAAATATCCAATAATTCAGTTGCAACATCAGTAACTTTTTTGATAGCTTTTTGCTTGGCTTTTTCCCACTGGTTTGTGCCTAAACGATGTAATGGAGCATGTTCTAGATCCATACCAGTAAAACGGCTGATCAAGTGCAATGAAGCGACTGGAACATATAATTGGTCTTGTTTAGCATATTCTAATTGCAAAAATTCAGCTTGCATGCCACTAATAGTCAAAGTAGTTAAACCTTGATAACGTCCAACTCCATATTCTTCATGTACTATAGGAGAATTTATAGTAAGTTCAGTTAAATCCCGTACAATCGCATCAGTATCTCGTTGGAGTTTTTTATTACGACGCCTACGTTGAGCAACTCGTTCTCCAAATAATTGTGTTTCTGTAATTACAGTTAACGAATTTTCTAATAATAAACCGTGTTCTAACGATGCTACCGTCATACATAAGCTAGTTTTAGTTGCTATAAATTCCCACCAATTTGTTACTATAGCTGGTGTTAAATCATATTTGCCTAACATTTCTAGCAGTATTTCTCGTCTACCAGCAGTTTCTGCTACTAATAAAACTCGACCTTGAAATTCTTCTAAGAAACTTTCTAATTCTAGCAATGGTTTGTCAGAACGTGCATCAACTGGTAATTTAGGTGGTAGTTGGCTAGAAAAATTAATGCCGATTGATCTTTCTGTTGGTTCTTGGCTTAATTTAATATGAGCATAGTTATTAAAACTAGCAAATACTTCATTAGCTTGCAAAAATAACTGAATTGGAGATAAGATTGGCCGTTCTATATCATGACGTAACTGCTCATAACGTTGGGTAATTTCTTGCCAAAATTGTTCTGCTGCTGCTAAAGTTCCAGTTAAAGTAATTATCGTACTTGTGCTTGGTAAATAATCAAATAAAGTACTAGTTTGCTGAAAAAATAATGGTAAATAATATTCAATTCCAGCTGGAGCTAAACCAGTTACTATATCTTTATAAATTGTACAACTAGTTGCTTTAACAGAGAATTGCTCATGCCATTGATTTTGAAAATGAGAAATTGCTTCTGAATTTAAAGGTAATTCCCGAGCTGGTAATAAGCGTAATTCTGGAATAGTTGTGTTGGAACGTTGAGTTTCGGGATCAAAACTACGAATACTATCAATTTCATTATCAAATAAATCAATTCGATAGGGAATTTCTGAGCCCATTGGAAATAAATCAATAATGCTACCACGAATTAAAAACTCACCATGTTCTACTACTTGTTCTACCCAACGATAACCATTATTTTCTAAACGTTGGCGTAATTTTTCTGGATTTAATAATTGGCCAGTGGTAAATAATAAACTATTGGTTCTGATATAATCCGTTGGAGCGACTCGATACATCAAAGTTGATATTGGTAATACTAAAACTCCAGTTTCAATATCAGGCAAATGATATAAAGCAGTTAAACGAGTTGAAATTATATCTTGATGAGGAGAGAATATATCATAAGGTAATGTTTCCCAATCTGGAAAATTTAATAGTGGCAGTTCTGTTTTAGCATAAAATTTAATATCTTCCAGTAGTCTTTGAGCAGTCAATGAATCTGGAGTTATCACAATTATTGGAGATTTTTGAGCTGCTTGACTGATTGCTAAACCGGAACTGCTACCATATAAACGTCCCCAATCTTGCGGATGATTTGGTTTGCTTGTTAACTTTGGATATAAAGGATTTGTATATTTGGTCATAATTTTAGCTTACAATTGTTGGGTATAGCAATTCTTAATTATGAATGCTTAATTCTTAATTAAAATCAACAATAATATCAATTGTTTTTTTGGTATTTATGTAGTCTAACCAGAGTTCGATATAAAAATATTATTATAATTTATTTAATATAAATATCTTATAGCATTTCCCGATTCAGTTAAATACAACCTCCCCTAATCTCATCCTTATTTAAGGAGGTGATTAGGGGTGGTTATGTACTTTATATAAACGGGAAATGCTGTTCCTAAATTTTATTTAGGAATACAATGTTTTAGAAGCTCTGCTTCAAGTTTAGACCAAGCAAAGCTTGATAATCAGTACATTGCCAAATAAAATTTGGGAATGATATTGAACTAATTGTATTTTTACGTTGAACTCAGGTTAGTCTATTGTGAAATGCTATAAACTAACCAAAATAGTCTTTACTGCCGAATATAATTTGAATAAATTATTAGATATGACTAGATCGAGTTAATATCAAACTGGAATAATTATCGCAGTAAAAATTTACTACACTAATGTGGTTTGGGAAAACTAACCACGTTTTAAGTGTAGTAATTTTTACTGGCTGATAAATTCAGCTTTTGGTTGGCGGGATAATAGATTTTTTACTGCTTCTTTTGGAGTACAAATACCTTGTAAAACATTATTAACTTGTTCAACAATTGGCATATCTATATTGTGTTCTTTGGCTACTCTATCAACTTCACGAGCAGCTCGTACTCCTTCAACAACTTGCCCAATATCAGCTTGAGCTTGTTCTATATTGCTACCTTTAGCTAAAGCAAAACCAAAACGATAGTTACGTGATAGTTTATCAGTACAGGTTAAAACTAAATCCCCCATACCAGCTAGTCCCATAAATGTCTCTGTTTTACCGCCCAAAGTAACTCCAAATCTAACCATTTCATTCAGACCACGAGTAATCAATGCTGCCCTAGAATTAGCTCCAAATTCCAAACCATCAATAATTCCAGAAGCAATTGCCATAATATTTTTTACTGTACCACCTAATTGTACACCAATTATATCTGTACTAGTATAAGGCCGGAAATAATTATTATGAAATAAATTGACTAAATCTTTAGCATATTGTTCATCGGTGGTTGCTATAGTGACTGCAGTGGGTAAGCTTTTAGCGACTTCGGTAGCAAATGAAGGCCCAGATAAAACTGCTAAAGACCGATCTTTACCTAAAACTTGTTCTGCTACTTTATGTAGTAATAGTCCAGTGTCATTTTCCAGTCCTTTAGTAGCCCAACATATTCTAGTTGTAGGAGAAATATGAGGAACAAGCATTTTTAAAGTTCCACGAAAACCGTGACTTGGAACTACAATAATAATATCTTTTACTTGTTTGGCTTGTTCAGTAAAATCGGCTATAGGTTTGATTGTAGCTGGAAATTTATTAGGCAAAAATATAGCGTTTTTACCAGTATCTTTCATTTCCTGTACATGTTTAGCTTCGTTACTCCACAACCAAACTTCATTGCCATTATCTGCCAATGTTAAAGCAAGTGCAGTACCCCAAGAACCAGCTCCTAAGACTAAAATTTGCACAATATTAATTCACAGTATCAGTAGTAGTAGGTTGATTTTTCTGTTTTTCTAGTTGTTGAGCATATAAAGCGTCAAAATTAATTGGAGATAACCATAATGGTTGAAATCCACCTTTTATCACTAAATTAGCAACAGTTTCTCTAGCAAACGGAAATAAAACATTTGGACAATAAGCATTTAACATATATGACATTCTGTCATTAGGAAAACCTTGGATTGCAAACAGTCCAGCTTGATGAATTTCAACCAAAAATGCTGTTTTTTCTTCAACTTTAACTGTAGCAGTAAGGTTTAATACTATTTCAAATAATTCATCGTTTAATTGTTTAATATCGTTAGATATTTCCAGTTCCAATTTTGGTTTCCATTGTTCCATAAAAATCTGGGGAGAATTAGGAGTTTCAAAGGAAATATCTTTAATATAAATATTTTGGATTACAAACTTTTCTGACTCAGTATTTGGCTGATTATTAGGGTTTTCTGCCACTATTTATTATCTCTTAAATTGTTGTTTCAGATATTACGATAAAATCATTTACCTTTTGATAAAGGAAAATTAGCATTTTTCCATGCAGATATACCACCTTTGAGATTATGTAGGTTCTCAAAACCATTTTTCTTCAATATACTACAAGCACGTTTAGAACGATTACCACTTAGACAACTTGAGATTATTGGCTTGGAACGATATTTTTCTAAACGTCCTAACTTGCTAGATAATGTACTTAAAGGAATATGAATAGAGTTTAAAATATGTCCTTGAGTATATTCACTATCTTCCCGAACATCAAGCACTACTGCATTTTCATGATTAATTAGCAAAATGGCTTCTTGTGGTATTAAAGATGCGATGCCAGATATTTGTTCTGATAAAAGGTTCCAAACTAATAAACCCATCACAAAGAAAAAAGCCATAAATAGTTCTGGATGATTACCAGCAAATTCAATCAATTGCTCCATAATTAGTTTTCTTTGGTTGGTATGCCCATTTTCTTAAGGATTATAGCTAACGGGCAGAAACCAGTAAAACCATTTTGGAATAACATGAATCCCATGAATGCGGTTAACCAAAGCCAATATATGTGATGCAATTGACTTAAAGCAGACGAAAGCATCACCATGAAACCAGCACTAATAAACAATATACGTTCAACTGTCATAATTATAAACTTAAATTTAAAATAGAGGTAAGTTATAGGGATAGTTCAGATATGATTCAAGCTATGCACATAAAGAAGGGCAAAATATCTCTCGCATCATACTAATAAGACGTAAAGTACGCGCGTCACTAACATGATAATAAACTTTGTTGGCATCTTTACGAGAGGCTAAAATTCCCTTATCTTTTAAAATAGCTAAATGTTGGGAAATATTACTTTGCGAAGTACCAACTCGTTCTACAATACCTTGTACACTATATTCACGTTCTCCTACGATACACAATATTTTTAAACGTAATGGATGTGACATAGCTTTCATAGAACGAGCAGCTCGTTCAATGTCTTCGTCATGAGTAGGCAATATAAAAGGTTGTAGTAGCCCATTATTTAATATAGATTTCACTTCAAATCCATGATTATTTAACATATTTTTTAGGAAATAAAATATTTGGGGGAAATTGTTATTTGATAATTAAGTAATTAATACTATTATTATATACTAATAGTGTGTAAATAGCTTCTTAAAAATTAAAAATATTTGGATTAAATAATTATACTTAATCAGTTTTTTATTAACTGATGTTACGCAGAAAGATACCTATCCTCGCCACAATGCCCTTAACTTAATGAAATTGACCCACGCCTCTCCAATGAGGGGAGCAAAATTACTAGTTCCCCTCCTAAGTTAGGGAAGGTTACTAATTGCGTAACATCAGTTATTAAAATGAGTGACAGATGCTAACTACTTTTAAATTAGCTTGGAATTCCAGTCTAGTATACCAGAATCGATGGTATATTAACATCTTGAGCTATCTTTATTAGAATATGTATTAAAATTTGAAATTACTTATATTCACAACAATTTTTTGAATGAACACCACTAGTAGACTACCTAGCTTATCAAGTTAGGATATTAATAATTTTAGGAATATTGTAAATGTATAAATTGGTATTACTAAGACACGGTGAAAGCGTTTGGAATAAAGAAAATCGTTTTACCGGTTGGACTGATGTGGAACTTTCAGAAAAAGGCAAACTTGAAGCATTAGAAGCAGGCAAGCGTTTAAAGGCAGATGGTTATACGTTTGATATTGCTTACACTTCAGTGCTAAAAAGAGCAATAAAAACCTTGTGGATTGTATTGGACGAAATGGATATAATGTGGATTCCTGTCCAACGTGAATGGCGACTTAATGAACGTCATTATGGATCATTACAGGGTCTAAATAAAACTGAAACTGCCAAAAAACATAGTGAGGAACAGGTTAAAATTTGGCGAAGAAGTTGTGATGTACCACCACCACCTTTAGATAAAGATGATGAAAGATATCCTGGTCATGATCCACGTTATAATAACCTTAGTAAGGATGAGTTGCCAGTAACAGAATGTTTAGATTATACTATTGAACGAGTTTTACGAGTGTGGCATGAAACTATAGTTCCACAAGTTAAACAAGGCAAAAAAGTTATTATCGCAGCCCATGGTAATAGTTTGAGAGCATTGGTAAAATATCTTGATAATGTTTCCGACGATGAAATTGTAGAAATGAATATTCCTACTGGAATGCCTTTAGTATATGAACTAGACGAAAATTTAACTCCAATCAAGAGTTATTACCTTGGTAATGAAGAAGCAGTGAAAGCGGCAATGGATGCAGTTGCTAAACAAGGTAAAGCTTAATTAATACAGTAGTCCTGCTAAAAAACTATTATGTATTTTAAATAAGGCTACTTTATTATTTGGTAGTTAACAATAAATTACATACCTACAAACTGGTTACCTTCTAACTCTTAAGCTACAATGCCATTAAGTTAAGGAAATTTATTAAGGTAACAAGGGATTACCCCTACAAATAATCATGTAAGGACAATCCGATTGCCCTTAACTTAATGGCATTGACCTATTTATTCCCCATTTCCTATAGGACAAGTTTAATTCTATTGGTTTATTTAAATTTTTTATTACTTTGCGTAACCTTTAATATTCAATTAACTAAGAGTTTTCCAATCTATTTCATGATAGAGTTAACTAAACTATAAATTTATAGTATTTCCCGATTCAGTTAAATACAACCTCCCCTAATCCCCTGCTTAAATAAGGAGGGGACGAAAGGGGTGGTTTATGTGATTTATACAAACGGGAAACGCTATAACCAATTGATTTTGAATTTAATTAAGAATTAAGCATTCATAGAATTGCTATATACCTAATCAATCATCATATTATTTTTAACTAATTCATCAATCAATTGCAAATTTTTTAAGAAATCATACATTTGATCCAATGGCCACATATTTGGTCCATCGCTTAAGGCCTGATCAGGATTAGGATGAGTTTCTATAAATACTCCAGATACTCCACTGGCAACAGCAGCTCTCGCTAAAATTGGTACAAACTCACGTTGTCCACCAGAGACATTACCCTTGCCTCCAGGTAATTGAACTGAATGAGTAGCATCAAATACAACTGGACAATCAGTATCCCGCATTATTTTCAAAGATCGCATATCGGAAACTAAATTATTGTAACCAAATGATACTCCACGTTCACAGACCATAATAGTTTCATTACCCACAGCTTTTACCTTTTTTACTACATTAATCATGTCTTGAGGAGCTAAAAACTGCCCTTTTTTAATATTAACAGGAAGTCCTTGACAAGCAACGTTTTGAATGAAATTGGTTTGTCTACATAAAAAAGCTGGAGTTTGTAAAACATCAACTACATCAGCCACTTCTAATAATGGAGTATATTCATGCACATCAGTTAAAACGGGAACTCCAATTTGATCTCGCACAGTTTCTAAAATTCGTAATCCTTGTTCCACATCCACACCACGATAACTAGAATGGGAAGAACGATTGGCTTTATCAAAAGATGATTTGTAGATAAAAGGGATTTTTAATTCATCAGTAATTTGCTTTAACTTTTCCGCTGTATCAAAAGTTAGTTGTTCCGATTCGATTACGCAAGGGCCAGCAATCAAAAATAATGGTTTATCTAAACCGATTTCAAAACCACAAATTTCCACTATGGTTTCACTGCTTCAATAGTGGCAGAAACTACATAATCTTCAATTTTAGTCCCTGGAGCCCAATTACGAATAAATTGCTTGCTTTCATCCTTAGGTTTGATTTCAATGCTAGTAAAACCAGCTTTATATAACATGGCTTTCAGATCATTTATTTGAGCAGCACCAGACATACAACCAGTGAGCAAATCCATATTTTCTTGTAATTCTTGAGGGATTTCAGCAGTTGCTACTACATCTGATATTGCTAACCTACCATCAGTTTTTAATACTCGAAATGCTTCGTTAAAAACTTGTTGTTTTTCTGGAGATAAATTAATTACACAATTAGATAGAATAACATCTATGGTTTTATCAGCTATTGGCAAATGTTCAATTTCACCTAATCTAAATTCAACATTATTAAATCCACCTTTTTCTGCATTTTCACGAGCTTTGCTTATCATATCTGGAGTCATGTCAACACCAATAACAGTACCTGTTTCTCCAATTGCTTTAGCCGCTAAAAAGCTATCAAACCCAGCTCCACTACCTAAATCAATCACAGTTTCACCAATTTTTAAAGAAGCAATAGCTTGCGGATTACCACAGCCTAAACCTAAATTAGCTCCTTCTGGCACATCGATAACTTCATCTTTGGAATAACCTAAATTTATTGATACAATATCTGGTGCTGAATTAACTCCAGAACAACAACTTGTATCCTCATCACAACAATTTTGAGCTTCAATAGTTGCTGAACCAGTTGCTACATTAGCATATGTTTTACGAACTTCTTGACGTATCTTATCGTTTTCTAGATTTTTCATTTTAAATTTATTAGTTAAGAGATTTACTATAATTTTAGGGATTCACTTGATAAATTCAATTACATTACCATTATGAATTGCTATTCATTATTATTTAAGGAGATTCAATGAAATATTTATGTTTAATGATTGCCATATCATTATCTAGTTCTGCTGTATTTGCTACTGAAAATATGGATGCTAAATTAGATAACTATCGTAGTGCTGTTGGTAAATTAATGAAAACTTTAAAGCCTGAACTGGTTAATGCTATGAAAAGTAAAGGACCAGTTGCAGCAATTGAAGTATGTAATACTAAATCACCAACCATGACTGATGCTGTATCTAAAGATGCTGGATTTGTGATCCAACGGACTAGCTTAAAACCACGCAATGCTAGTAATACTCCTGATGAATGGGAAACAAAAGTATTAAATCAGTTTGAAGATCGGAAAGCTAAAGGTGAAAACCCAAAAACCATTGAATTTTATGAAATAGTAGAAAATGATGGTAAGCGTCAAATCCGTTATATGAAAGCCATTCCAACTTCTCAACCTTGTGCTGTATGCCATGGAGAGATGATACCTCCACCAGTTCAAGCTAAATTAAGGGAATTATATCCTAATGATAAGGCAGTTGGTTTTAAAGTTGGTGATTTACGTGGTGCTTTTAGCATAATTGATACTATAACTCAATAATAAGGAAATTGATTAGGGTAACCACAAGGGATTACCCCTACAAATCATCGTATTACTGTAGGGGCAATCCGGTTGCCCTTAATTTAAATATTTAAAATAAATTTAACTTGACAAATAAATAATTTAGGTTTTTTTAAACCACAGCTTGTCTAATCCGTAAATGCAATTCTTTTAATTGAGCTTCACTAGCTTTAGAAGGTGCTGAAGTCAACAGACAACTGGCAGTCTGAGTTTTTGGAAATGCAATAACATCTCGGATTGAACTTGCACCACACATCAACATAACTAAACGATCCATACCAAATGCAATTCCACCATGAGGAGGACAACCATATTTGAGAGCTTCTAATAAAAACCCAAACTTTTCCTGAGCTTCTTCTTTTCCTATACCTAAAGCTTTAAATACCGCAGACTGCATTGCTGGATTATGAATTCGGATAGAACCACCACCAATTTCATTACCATTTAAAACCATATCATAAGCCCGAGATAAACAAGTTTCTGGACTTGTAGCTAAAGCTTCAGGATCAGTAATATCTGGAGCAGTGAAAGGATGATGGAGAGCTGTTAAACGTTTTTCTTTTTCATCCCAATCAAACATCGGATAATCTATAACCCACAATGGCTTCCAACAATCCTCAATTAAATCTAAATCTTCTCCAATTTTTAATCTTAATGCCCCTAAAGCTTCATTGACAATCTTAGCTTTATCAGCTCCAAAGAAGATAATATCTCCAGTTTTGGCTTGAGTACGTTCTAAGAGTTTTTCTATCGCATTATCAGGCAAGAATTTAAGAATTGGCGATTGCAAACCTTCTCGTCCAGTACTAACATCATTAACTTTAATATAAGCTAATCCTTTAGCACCATAAATTCCAACAAATTTAGTATAATCATCAATTTGCTTACGAGTCAGTATTTTTGCACCATTAGGTACACGCATGGCTGCCACTCTACCATTAGGATCATTAGCTGGTTGAGCAAATACTTTAAATTCAACTTCTGCCATAAAATCATTAATATCAATTAATTCCAAAGGAATGCGTAAATCAGGTTTATCACTGCCATAACGACGCATAGCTTCGGCAAAAGTCATAACTGGAAATGGTTCAGCCAAATCTATATCAATCATTTCTTTGAACAATTGTCGTATCATTGATTCCATCAAATCACGAATAATCGTTTCATCAATAAATGACATCTCAATATCTAACTGAGTAAATTCTGGTTGTCGATCAGCTCGCAAATCTTCATCCCGAAAACAGCGTACGATCTGATAATAACGTTCCATACCAGACATCATCAACAATTGCTTAAACAGTTGTGGTGATTGTGGTAACGCAAAAAATTCTCCAGGATGAGTTCGACTTGGAACTAAATAATCTCTAGCACCTTCTGGAGTTGCTTTGGTAAGCATTGGAGTTTCTATTTCTAAAAAACTTTGCTCATCCAAAAATTTACGCAAAAAACTATTAACTTTGGCTCGTAATTGCAGACGATTTTGCATATCAGGTCGTCGTAAATCTATATAACGGTATTTTAACCGCTTATCTTCACTAACTTCATGAGCTTCATCCAAATGAAATGGTGGAGTTTCTGAGGCATTTAAAATTTCAATAGTTTCTACAACTACTTCAACTTGGCCAGTAGGTAAATCTGGATTTGCGGTATCTTCTGGGCGTTGTCTAACTTTACCTTGAACTCGTAATACATATTCATTACGAACTTGTTCTGCTACAGAAAATGCCGATTCAACTTCTGGATCAAAGACAATTTGAACAATGCCTTCTCGGTCACGTAAATCAATAAAAATAACTCCACCATGATCACGCCGGTGGTTTACCCAACCACATAAGATGACTTCTTGGTCGATTAACGATTCATTCAAATATCCACAATAGTGGCTGCGCATGTCTATTCCCATTTTAGTCAGTACAAGCTGGACAAGCTCCAGTTCCACAGGCAGATGATGGTGCTTCCTTTTTATTAGCAAAATCTGTTTTATACCAACCAGTTCCCTTTAGATGGAAGGCTGCTGCAGATACTAATTTTTTTAAGCTATCTTTTTCACATTCTGGGCATTTTACCAGTGGATCATCATTCATTTTTTGAATAACTTCAAATTTATGTTCACATTCTGTACAAGCATATTCATAGATTGGCATCTTAATATCTCCGTTTTTTAGTTTATAACCTAAATTTATTATACAGTAGTATTTTATATTTAGAATTTTTTTTTACATTTTCAATGGTTATAGAATTTTTAACTAATGTGATCCGGATTGTGGGATATTGGGTCTGGAAGATATTTTAACCCAACGTTTCGCTTAAAATTTATCCAAACTCCTTTGGAAAGCTCCGGCCTTTCATCTAGCACATAACAAGACCACCACCAATTTTTGAGGAACAATCACAAATTATACTGTAAGCTTTCAATGATTGGTGATAATGATCGGCAGGATGATGTTAATGTGGTTGGACTATTTCAACCAATGTCCTATAAGCAAAAATGGTGACCAATAATGTGAATGTTAAAATATACACTATAAAGAATAGAGATATAAAATGGAAAGAAGACATAGATTAAAAGATAGTCAATGGGATAGGTATTACCAGATCGTAAGGAAACAGTGGGAACAGTAAGGGATATTATTTGTAGAGGCAGTGATATACAGATACAGGACTTGGCGTGATTTACCAAAGAGGTTTGGAGATTTTAGAGTAGTTCATACTAGATTTAGTCGTTGGTCAAAGGAATTTGGGAGAAAATTTTTAAAATATT
>JASFYV010000274.1:0-4130 GCA_045046925.1 Candidatus Marithrix sp.
ATAAGTTATAAATTTGTTATAATGCCATGTTTTTAGTATAAGAAATGTAACTACATGATATCTATTAATATAGATTTAATTTATGACTATTATAAATAACTTTGATTAAACGTATCGTAATAATTTATAAACATAAAAAGTTGGCATGGGCATGGTAGGTAGTTACAATATCTTTTACTATTAGTGATTCTGGTAAATCAATGTTAATTTTTTTCATCTTTGAACATTAAATTTTAAAACATACATGGTTTAGAAAATCTAGTCCTACAGAAAATAAGCTTATTTCTTTCAAATCTTTTAATGAATTCCATATTTCTAAACCAATTTCAGTTCCACCTGGAAAAATTAAAACTCTTCTTTTCTTCATCTAAAGTAAATTAACCTATTAAGTATAATATTTCCAATTTATAAATAAGTTGGGAATATTACGTATCGTAACCATGTATCTAATTTTTTACTAGGTAAGACATCTTTCCTAAATAACAAAGTATGGGTGATAGCAAATTATTCTGTTGAACTTGCCATAAGCCCACCTATCAACATCTGTAACTGAGTTTCTAAAACCTCAATCTTAGCATTTTGTTGTTTATATTGTTCTGCTGCCTTAGTTTCCAAAGTAGATTTTAATTTACTTAATCGCTTTGTTACTTCAGTTTCTAAGTTAGATTTCAGTTTATTTATCTGCTGATCTATCTTTTGACCTAATTTTTGTATCTGTTTGCTACTATTTGAACTATTAATTTTAACTGCTAAATTTTGTAATTTATTGGTAAGTAATTTTATCGAGTTGTCATTGTTTTTAATCTGATTAGTTAAACCAGTACTTTTAGATTGGGCTACCCTAATGCTCAATTGTTTTCCTTCTCTTCGCAAATTAACTATATCTTTGCTAATAGATGTTAATTGGGTTTCAAACTTCTTTATCTTATTAGTTTCAGTTTTAGCTAATATCTTAATTTCATTCTTTAAAATGGATTGTAATGAATTAGCTTGCATATCCAATTTCTTAGAAAATGAATCTATCCTACTATTTACGGAATTGACTTTATTAGTAACCGAATCAACTTTACTGCTGATAGTTTCTACTTGATTTTTTAACTGATCAATTTTTGGTTCTTCAGCAGGTTTTTTACTATCTAAAGATTGTTGATTAAGTGCCGCAACCATTACCTTAGGAGTTTCCATATCAAACTTACTATCAATAATTTCTGGAACTACTGGCTCAGATTTAATTGATTCTTTATTTATAGTTTCGTATTCACTATTTGTAGGAGATGTTATAAGCGGTTCTGTTAATGAAGTGGATAATTCAGTTTGTAAAGATTGTACGTTAGCTTCTAATTGTTCAGTTCTGGTTTCAAGTGCCGAGATATTCTTATTATTCAGTAAGCTAGTTACCATAACAATAATCACGATCAACACAATTAAACTTGATACACCAGCAACAATAGAATTACCATTATAAGGAGTGGTATTAGTTTCCATAAAAATTCCTCAGTATCCAAGTGGAGTTCTTAAATTTACAAAATATAATTATGCTATCATATACTTAATAAAATTGCTAATACAGTTGACATTGTGCACCAAAACAACTGTAAATACTAAATAGATTATTTTAATACAGGATTTCTAGCCAAACAGTATTCAGTAACTAACGGAACCAAAACTGGATAAAGGGTGATGACATGATTACTAAACTGGTACTGGTAAATTAGAAATTGAATCTGACATACCAGTAACTAACTTTAACTAAAAAACTAGAATAAACTATCATGGTTTTATTAGCAAAGAACTTTGGATGTACGACATGGAAGCAGAAAAATTAGAGGTAGTCTATACTAGACTGCTTATCCTATGATAAACATATTTTAACAACGACGATATAATAAATCCCAAACTTTATGCCCCAAACGTAACCCTCGCTGTTCAAATTTAGTTAAAGGACGTTCAGGTGGGCGTGGAGAAAATGTATTAGTATAATTGGTGAATTCTAAACTAGCTTCTAAAACAGATAACATATGTTGAGCATAGTTTTCCCAATCAGTTGCTAAATGAAATTTACCATTAGGTTTTATCCGTTGAGCTAATAAATTAATAAAAGCTGGTTGAATTAAACGACGTTTATGATGGCGTTTTTTCGGCCAAGGATCAGGGAAAAATAAATAGACAGTATCCAAGGCAGAAGTCAGATTGTGGGTTAATATTTCTACTGCATCAGCATGGACAATTCGTATGTTAGTCAATTGGGTCTCTTCGATTTTAATTAAAAGATGACCGATACCTGATGTATAAACATCAATCCCTAAATAATCATAGTCAGGATTAGATGCAGCCATCTCTATTAATGAATCACCATTCCCAAAACCAATTTCTACATGTTTTTCAGCTTTACGACCAAACAACGTATCTAAATTTAATTCACCAGCAATTTCAACTCCATATACTGGCCATAATTTATCTATAGCTTTACGTTGAGAAATGGTAATGCGTCCATTACGCCGAACGAAACTACGAATAGGCATGTTAATTTTCTAAATAAATTCTCATTCGATTGTAACAACAATACCTTTGCCTTCTTCTGGTGAACGATCTTTCCATAATTTAATCATTCTTTCTGCAAAATTGTTGTTATAATGAATTTTATGTTCTGTTAAAAGTTTAATTACCCGACTACGTTTCCATAGCATTTGTAAATGTTCAACATCATGATCAGTATGTAACCATAGTATACAAGTATGTCCTTGTAATGCCACGTTTAAAGCTCTTCTTAATCTAGAACCTAATAAATTAGCATTGCGTAAATCACAAGTATTAGTTGAAGAACTCAGCTCAATTGTTTCTAATAATACTGGTACTGAATTTTCTACAGATTGACTTGATATTTCATAGACAATGTGAACTATTTCAAAGTGAATACTTAGTAACTGATGTAATCTTTTACCAGATAATAAATGTTCATGTAATATATGATAGTTTTCGTCAGATGTAATACCCATGACTAGTTCTTGTGATTCAGCATTCACTTGTAAATTTAACTCTTTTAGCTTCAAAATAGCTAATCTTTTAAAAGAAAAGCTCTTCATTTCAGCACAAAAGTCATTCAATAAGTGAATACTATTTAACAACAACCATCGACTATCCATATAATCATTCTCGATCAATTAAAAAAACATCCCCTGCAATGGTGATGAAGCACTACCATAACTTTTTCTAGGCATTCGACCAGCTAAATATGCTTCACGTCCCGCTTCAATGGCTTTTTTCATTGCTGATGCCATCAATAAAGGTTGTTTAGCAGCGGCAATTGCAGTATTCATCAATACTCCATCACAACCTAATTCCATTGCCACAGCAGCATCTGAAGCAGTACCAACTCCAGCATCTACTAAAATTGGTACATGGGCATTTTCGATAATATTTACAATATTAAATGGATTACGAACCCCTAGCCCAGAACCAATTGGAGCAGCTAATGGCATAACTGCGACACAGCCTAATTCTTCTAATCGTTTAGCTATTATTGGATCATCATTAGTATAAACCATAACTTGAAATCCATCTTTAACTAGTATTTCGGCTGCTTCTAAGGTTGCTGTAATATCCGGAAATAAAGTTTTTTCATCACCTAATACTTCTAATTTAACTAGTGTATGTCCATCTAGCAATTCTCGTGCTAATTTACAAGTTCGTACCGCATCAGATACTGTATAACATCCGGCAGTATTAGGTAAGATGGTATATTTATCAGGAGTAATTACATCTAATAAATTAGGTTTTTCAGGGTCTTGGCCGATATTAGTTCTACGGATTGCTACAGTAACTATTTCTGCTCCACTTGCTTCAATAGCGAGTTTAGTTTCTTCTAAATCCCGATATTTGCCAGTTCCAACGAGTAGACGTGAGTTATAATTTTTGCCAGCAATTGTTAAAGGCTTGTCAGTGAAATTACGTTCAGACATGTTGATCCTATAATGGAGTTATATAAAATTGATGGTTAATACTATTAGGTTAGATTAACATTAATCTTTATTAAAATATATGAAATAATTTTATTAAAATATATTCACAACCTTAAATGGTGCGAACCCAGCACCTCTATTCCGTATCTCTATAAGTAAATCAAGAGCTTC
>JASFYV010000275.1:0-4176 GCA_045046925.1 Candidatus Marithrix sp.
TTCTTATGCTGGACTTATGGTTCATGTTTTTGGAAGACTTGCTGCTGCATTTTTTTGGTGGGGCTATTTACGAACCAGCTCTTAATTCACATTTTAACAGCTAATTGTCCTTGATGAGTCTGCAACAATTTATCCACCACTGTTGTAATAGTTTTCTGATCCAAGGTACTGCTCACAGCAAATGGATTAATAGCGATTAAAAAACCAATAATCGTAAGCAAAGCAATAACTAAAACCCCATACTTACTTGTAAAAAAATCACTACTTTTATCTGTAAAAAAAACGTAAATTATCTAAACCTTTCATATTCAAATCCTCTATTTTAGAATTCAAACCTTTGGACAAAATAAGACACCTTATGAATTAGTTCGTAAAATCGGTAAAGCAAAACTTAACCGACCATTATGATGTAAAAAACTGTATAAAATTTAATTACTATTCTTTACATGTTACACTATGAAAATAACAAGGCATATTCCACCAATTATAGTATTTCCCGATTTAGTTAAATACAACCTCCCCTACCCCTCCTTAAATAAGGGGGACAAAATGGGTGGTTTATGTGCTTTATACAAACGGGAAATGCTATATTTTCATTAGTTCTAGTAATGATTTTGATATTACAATGTATCTTTTAAAAAAACTCAAAAATATTTTCGATTCCAAAAAACAATTACTATTCTACCGAGATTTTCAAAGTTTTACTGGTGGACATTTAAAAGTATGGGATTATTTTAATCATACCCTCCAATCTAAACAATATTACCCACAAATCCATTTTTCACCAACAACAATCTGGGAAAATAATCCTTGGTTAAATCATGCACAAATAAATAAAACTTGGCAATTAGAACAAGCAAATTGTTTATTTTTAGCTGGATTAGATTGGAATGTTTTAACTCAAATACCTGATATTCCAATTATTAATTTTATTCAGCATATACGTCACTCAGTTCCTACTGATCCACGTTATATTTTTTTGCGAAATAAAGCAATTAGAATTTGTGTAAGCGAAGAAGTAACTGAGGCATTGCGTACTAGTCAACAAATTAATGGGCCTATATTTACTAATCCTAATGGGATAAATATCCAGGCTTTATCCATAGTTAAACATCGTTATAACTTATTAATTGCCGGACTAAAACAACCTACTTTAGCTATAAATTTACAAAAACATCTAAACATAGAAAACGTAAAAGTTCTTATCAGTCCATTAGCTAGAAAAGATTTTTTAAATATAATAAATCAAGCTAAAATTACCGTTTTTTTACCTAGCTCTTATGATGAAGGTTTTTTCTTACCAGCTTTAGAAGGTATGGTATTAAATACTATGGTAATTTGTCCAGATTGTGTTGGTAATCGCTCATTTTGTAAACATTATGTTAATTGTCTCATGCCTGAATACAATATTACAGGAATATTAGCAATGATTGATGTAGCCTTATCTATGTCAGAATCAAAACGGAAAATAATGCTAAATAATGCAAAACAGACAACTCAACAATATACTCTGATTCAAGAACAACAGAATTTTTTGGATATTTTAGATAACGTAACGAATATTTGGTGAATTTGACTATTATAATGCGAATTAATGGCCAATTATATAGTGGAGTGAGTAATTATAGAATTTTTCGATTTAATAAATTAGAGTTATACCAAATAAGCAATTATCATATATGGCTATTTGTAATTAAATTTTCTATTTTAGTTTTTAATTCAAAATTATTTATTTTTAAGGTATTTCTTAATGAACGTTGGCGTTGTAAAAGACCTAAATTTAGCTGAGTTTTGATTCTGATTAAAACTTCTTCTAACTGAAATGGTTTGGTAATGTAATCGACAGCTCCTAATTTAAAACCTTTAACCTTATCATCGATAGTTGATAAAGCACTCATAAAGATAACTGGAATTTCCTTTGTTTCTAATTCAGATTTTAATTTTTGGCAAGTATCAAATCCATCAATTCCAGGCATCATTATATCCAACAAAATTAGATCAGGTTGTTCTTGTATAGCTTTTTGTATGCCATTAACACCACTTTCAGCAACTATAACTTTAAATTGGTTCTTTTTTTCTAACATAATGGATAATACTTGAGTATTCAACTTAGTATCATCAATAATAAGAATTTTAAATTTTTCTGGCATGATCATACTGATAATACTATTACAATTATTAAAATACATCTTTGCAGCAGTATCAGTAGAATTGATAGCAATTACTTGTTTAAACAAAGCTTGAGCTTTAGCAAATTCTTCTTGATGAAAAAACTTACAACCAGCTTCAAAATCTGCAAGCGTAGCTATTTTCTGCTCAAAATTTAAGGTTGAATTAGTATCAAATATTTCATAAATAGTAACCGCTTGACTTTTACCTTTAACAGTCACTCGATCAATAACCCGAATATTATATTTAGCAACCTCAGATAACTGCTGATATGTTTGTTCTGTAATTAGCATTGAAGTATCATAAACCTTATTCAAACCTTCAACTCGAGAAGCTAAATTAACAGAATCTGAGATAACTGTACAATCCATACGGTTTTTGCCTCCAACAGTACCAAGCATCAAAGAACCAGTATGAATTCCAATTCCAATATTAATAACAGGTCGTTCTGGACGGCCTCTGGTAAGATTATATTTTGCCAAGATTTTTAACATTTCCAGGGCTGCTTGTACTGCATCGTCAGCATTAGTTGGAAATAAGGCCATTATTCCATCACCAATATATTTATCAATAAATCCATAATATTTATCAATAATTGGTTCCATTTGACTCAAATAGGCATTAATAAAGTTAAAATTTTCTTGGGGAGTCATATTTTCTGATAAAGTAGTAAAACCACGAATATCAGCAAACATGATTGTCATTTCTTTATTAATGCAAGTACCTATTTGAATTTGATCACAATCTTCAATTTGTAATAGGCTAAGAAATTGTGCTGGTACAAATTTATGAAAAGTTTTAACTCTCCTTTCTAATTCTTTATTTTTAATAATTATTTGCTGTTCTTGAAAGTAACTTTTAACTGCTTCAGAAATAGTTAAAATTAAATCTTCAGTATTCCAAGGTTTGGCAATATAACGGTATAAATTAGCATATTTAATCGCATTGCCCACCGCATTTATGTCGGCTTGACCGGTCAACATGATTTTAAGAGTTTTTGGTGAGATATTATGGATGTGTTTTAATAATTCATCGCCCTTAAGATTAGGCATGATATAATCGGAGATAATCAATGGTAATTCATATTTATCTCCCAATAATTCCTCAACCAAATCTATAGCTTCTTCGCCACTTTCAGCAGTCTCAATCAAAAACTTATCACCAAAAGCAGTTTTAAGTTCTATTTTCAAGCTATCGAGTATAGTAGGTTCATCATCAACACAGAGGATAACAGTACGGCTCATAATTTTGCTAATGAAATAAAAATTTTACAGTTAGTTTAACATATAATTTGAAGTCTTGGAATAAGTTGGATTTTAAGAGATGAGGTGTTAATTTATGGAAAATATTCCCAACTAGAACATTGGGAGTATATTATACTTGGGTTAACAATAATTTACCTAGAACGAGAATTATTTTTGTTAAGTAAAGATGTTGTCCAACCTACTATCAAAGACGTATGTTTCTTTTGATCAAGATGAATATCTTTAACAGTCTTTTCGGTTTTTTCTTGTTTAACCTTAATACTTGCAATTTCTTGTTGAGTATTTTTGACAATTTTACTAGTTTCTTGAGTTTCTTTATGAATATTTTTCAATATTTTCATTAAATTAACTTTTTTGAATTGAGATTTCTTAGGAACGTACTGTTTAACAGGTTGAATTGCAGATTCATTTTTTACAACTTTAGAAATCCCTAAAAGCTCTGAAGGTCGTCTTAATAAAAATGCTGCCAGTGCTTCAATAAATCTTGCATTGATCAAAGTTGGAACAATTGCTAACTTTATAAGACCAAGTTTACCTTTTTCACCAGTACCACCAAAATTCAGAATTTCCAGATCAATTAACCCAGTTTTTTCATTACCAGTGAATTGAAACTTAATATCAATTTTATTTTCTACTTCAAGTGTTAAGTAGAAAGACATAATTATTCTAACAAAATAAAAATTTTAAAATAAACTATAATTAAACAAATTCGACTAAAAAATATAACTTATGTACTTTATAA
>JASFYV010000276.1:0-4541 GCA_045046925.1 Candidatus Marithrix sp.
CAATTTTGCACAACGCATTCACGAAAATCTATATATTTTTGCCATAATCACAATAGTATAACATCAAAAATACAACCTTTCAATTTAAATTGTACTATAGACTCCCGTTTACACCGGGAATGACAGCATTTTATATGCAAACTAATAAATTGATATAAACCAATATAAATCTTTGTATTCTAACAAAAATATAAAATAATTGTTTTGTAAATGCGTAAGTCCTATATAATACAAAACATGTACATAAAACATTCTTTTGAGAAAATAATTCCCTCGGTTGATTTTTGTTCTTTGCGTTATGTAACCGAAGCTTCAGAAAGATTATCCGTGAGACAAAATGTAGTTGAACCACCGATTCATACTCGTGATACTGGTGTGATGTTAACCGTAATTAACAAAGGTGGTCTTGGTTATGCGGCAACTAGTGATATAAGTGAAGCTGGACTGCGGAAAGCTGTCACTAAAGCTCAAATGTGGGCTGAACATAGTCGGAAAAACATGGTTGTTGATCTTAGCCAAATAACTATGTCGCAGGCACAAGGCAAGTATAATTCAACAGTTAAACAGACTTGGGATAGTGTATCTATCAAAGATAAATTGGATTTATTACGTCAAGAAGCAGCCCAATGTAAGTTAAATGAAAAAATTGTCGATTGGGAAGTTTCACTGCAAGCTATTAAAAGTGAACAAATTTATTTGACTAGTACTGGTGGTGGCGAAATCCAACAGCAATTTCAATATTTAATTCCTAATATAAGGATAATAGCTAATCAAGGCATTGAAACTCAGCGAAGAACTTTTGGGGATTTTAGTAGTGGACAACAAGGTGGTTTGGAGATTTTGGATAATATAGGCTTTATTGGTAAAGGTAAAATTTTAGCTACTGAAGCTCTCCAATTATTGACAGCTCCCAATTGTCCTAGTGAACAGATGACTGTTATGTTAGCACCAGATCAAATGATATTACAAATTCATGAATCTATAGGTCATCCATTGGAATTAGATAGAATTTTAGGTGATGAACGTAATTATGCTGGTACTACTTTTGTTAATTTAGACATGTTTGGTAGCTATCAATATGGTTCAGAATTACTGAATGTAACTTTTGACCCAACTATGCCAAATCAATTTGCTAGTTATGCTTATGATGATGAAGGTTTAGCAGCGAAAAAAACCTATATTATTCAAGCTGGTAAACTATTGACTCCACTGGGTGGAACTATGTCGCAAACTAGAGCTAATATAGCTGGAGTTGCCAATGCTAGAGCTAGTTCTTGGAATCGTCCACCAATTGATAGAATGGCTAACCTTAATGTTGAAGCTGGTGATAGTAGTTTGGCTGATATGCTCAGTTCAATTGAGAAAGGTATTTTAATGCGAACTAATTCATCATGGTCAATTGATGATTCACGCAATAAATTTCAGTTTGGTTGTGAATGGGGACAATTGATTGAAAATGGCCAATTAACTCAAGTGGTAAAAAATCCTAATTATCGTGGAATATCAGCTACTTTTTGGCGTAATCTTAATAAAGTTGGCAATAAAGATACTTTTGCTATGTTTGGAGTGCCTAATTGCGGTAAAGGTGAGCCGAATCAAGTTATGCGAGTGGGACATGCTTCACCAACTTGTGTATTCACAGATATTGATGTATTTGGAGGAGTGTAATGCAAGAATATTTTTATACATTAGCTGATTTTATCGGTAAACAATTACAAGGCAACGAAATTTATTTGGCAGAATTTACGGCTGAACAATCTGATTTTATTAGATTTAATAAAGCTAAAATTAGGCAGCCAGGCAATGTTGAACAACGTTATTTAGTAATAGATTTAATTGATGGACAGCGTCATATTGGTGAGCAATTTACTCTCAGTGGCGAACTTAAGACTGATTATGAAAGAATAGCCACATCAATTCAGCAACTGCGTAATCAATTACCACAGATTCCAGTAGACCCATATTTATTATATGCTACTGAAGTAAATTCCACTGAATCTATCGGCACTGATAACCTATTAGCTGCCACAGATGCGGTAAATGAAATTCTCACTGCTACTGGTGATATGGTTGGTATTTATGCTTCTGGTAGTATTTTCACTGGGTTTGCCAATTCTTTTGGACAGCGCAACTGGCATAGTAGTCATACTTTCAATTTTGATTGGAGTTTATACCACAGCAAGGATAAAGCAGTAAAATCTGCATATGCTGGTTTTGAATGGAATAGTGCTAATTTTACCGAAAAAGTTAATAAATCATTAAATCAATTGGCAATTTTAAAACAAGAACCTCGTACTATAAAACCAGGTAAGTATAAAGTTTATTTAGCTCCAGCAGCTATGTTTGAAATTTTCCAGTTATTGGCTTGGAATAGTTTTGGCCTTAAATCGCATAATACTAAAGACACTGCTTTATTGCGAATGTTAGAAGGACAGAATTTACATCCAAGTATCAATATGGCAGAAAATATTAAGGATGGAATAGCTCCTACTTTTCAAACTCAAGGCTTTATAAAACCGGAGCAAGTTTCTTTGATAAAACAAGGAGTTTATGACACAGCATTAATTTCTCCACGTTCTGCGAAAGAATATGAAGTTGATACCAATGGAGCAAATGATGAAGAATATCCTACTTCGTTAGATTTAGCTGCTGGTAATTTTGCTTCCGATGAAGTATTAAAAGAGCTGGATACAGGAATTTATATCAATAACTTATGGTATTTAAATTACTCGGATAGAGCAGCTTGCCGCATGACTGGTATGACTAGGTTTGCAACTTTTTGGGTTGAGCATGGAGAGATAGTCGCTCCTTTGAATGTAATGCGATGGGATGAAACACTGTACAATATTTTGGGAGATAAGTTAATTGCTTTAACCAAAGAACGAGATTTTATTATGGAAGCAGATACCTATGAAATGCGTTCGACTGGCAGTGCCAGATTACCAGGAGCATTAGTAGAAGATTTTACTTTCACGTTGTAGTTTAAGGCTATCCCAATAATTGGTCAGACTAGAAATAGATGAAATAGTTTATGTGATTTATGGTTTTATTAAAATAATTTGGGGTTATGGAAAGTAATTGACTGAGAAAAATTCTATGAAAATTATAAAACTAAAGATTAAAAACTTTCGAGCTATTGGATCAGAAGGTATTGATATAGATTTAGAAAATAACAATTTAGTCTTTCTAATTGGTAAAAATAATGCGGGGAAATCTTCTATTCTTTTTGCTTATGAAATGTTTGTTATAGCTAAGAAAAAAGCAATAGAAAGTGATTTTTTTCATAAAGATTTATCAAATAATATCGAAATTGAAGTTTGGATTAAAGCTGAAAATGATAATGATTCAAAAGAGATTGATAAATTAAAACTTTCAAAATGGTTTAACCAAGAAAAAATAGCGAAAATAAGGAAAATATGGTCAGAAGTAACATCAGAAGGTAAACAAAAATCTTGGAATATTGAGAAAAATTCTTGGGAAGATAAAAATTTGGGCGGATTAGATACTATTCTTCAATATGCCTGTCCAACACCTGTTTGGATAAAAGGATTAACTTCGTCTGAAGATATCATAAAACTTCTTCAAGACTTGGTAAAAGAAACTATTATATCTAAAATGAAAGACAGTGAAGTTTATAAGCAAGCTGATCTTGCTGTACAAAATCTTCAAAAAGAAATAGCAAAAAACGAATATGTGTGTGAAATGGCAAATCAATTAAATAATGCTATATCACAAATATTTCCTGATATTTCTTGTAAGCTAGTTAGTAATGGAGAACATGATTTTATTAAGACTCTTGGTACACAAACTAATATTGAAATTAATCAGACAAGTAAACCTGATCTTAGTTTAGAGCATCATGGGCATGGTACACGCCGTCAATTTATTTTAAGTGCTATTAAACAATTATCAACTCCATTAACTGAAATTCAGAAAAAAGGTAAAAAGAAAACTGATAATTTATCAATAACCAATGAAATATCTAGTTCAAAATCTAAAATGCTTCTTTTTGAAGAACCAGAATTATTTCTTCATCCAGAAGCTGTATTTTCAGTTATAGAAATTTTATATTCTCTTGTTGAAAAATCTGAATTTCAGATGATGGTAGCTACTCATGCACCAGTAATGATTGACTTATCAAAAAATCATACTACTCTTATTCGAGTTATTAATCATCCAGATAAAGGTACATGTATTTTTCAACCACCAAGTACGTTGTTTGATGAAGATGAACGTAATAGAATGATTATGCTTAACCGATTTAATCCTCATATTTGTGAAGCATTTTTTGCAGATCGTGTTATTCTCGTTGAAGGTGATACAGAAACTATTGCAGTAAGAACTCTATTAGAAAAATTTAAAGAAGAACAAATATTAGAGCTGTCAGAACATATTCATGTTGTAAATTGTGGTTCAAAGATGAATATCCCTTTATTTCAAAAAGTGGCAGTGGGCTTCGACAGTTAAATCCTAGATAAAATGTCAGATTATTCCAAAGAAATTAGACTAAAAATTAAGCGAAACGTTGGGTTAAAATATCT
>JASFYV010000277.1:0-7732 GCA_045046925.1 Candidatus Marithrix sp.
ATAACTAGGTCTGTAAGTAGTCTGTATATAAATCAAAAATAGTTGTCTTATTCATAAGTCAATTTTAGCAAAATTTCAACTACTGCGTAACATCAGTTATTCAATCTGTAAATGCTATATCTTAAAATAATTTCTAATTTTTCGTTTATTCAAAACTGTCCAAACTATTGCTTCACCTTATCCAAAAATTTCATATAAAAATGTGCTTGATATTATTTTTTAGAAGCTTATAATGAGAAACTAAGTTTTTGAGAATAATTTTAAATATCGCTAATTTGCATATCTTGAGCATTTTATCGATGACCTGTGCTATCACTTAAAACTAACTATTTATGGAATCTAATAAATTGATAAATTTAACTTTGAATGGTCAAAAAATCGAATATGCAGGAGATGGTGAAGTAAGCCTGCTTGATTGGTTAAGGACATCACAAAAAATAAAAAGTACAAAAGATGGTTGTTCAAAAGAAGGAACATGTTGTGCTTGTTTAGTTGAAATAAATGAAAAAGCTAAGTCATCCTGTTCAATCCTGATGAATAAATTGGATGAAGCAAATATTGTTACCTTGGAAGGAGTTCATGATGAAATTAGATCAACCTTAGCTAGGGCATTTGTAGCATCCGGTGCAGTTCAATGCGGATTCTGTAGTCCTGGCATGCTCATGCGAACTAAGATACTGCTTAATAAGAAAACGAATCCTTCCAGAGAAGAGGTGATAAACGCTATAAAACCGCAATTATGCAGATGCACTGGCTATGTGAAAATAATTGATGCCATTTTGTTGGCTGTAAAAAAAATAAAAACTGGCGAACCAATAGAATTTGAAAAAATAGCTTTAGGAACATCAGCTCCCAAATATGAGGCATTAGAGACTGCACTCGGAGAGCGGATGTTTATTGATGATATGGAAATGGATAACATGGTATTTGGAGCATTATGTTTTAGTGAACATCCACGAGCCAAAATAGAAAAACTAGATACATCAAAAGCTGAAAATATAGAAGGAGTAATAAAGATTCTGACTGCTAAAGATATACCAGCAGAACGATATTTAGGACTAAACTTGAGAGATTGGCCAGTGTATGTTGCTGAAGGAGAAATTACCGCACATGCAGGTGATGTTCTGGCTTGTGTTATTGCAAAATCTGATGAAATAGCAAGAGAAGCTATTAATGTAATAAATGTGGAATATGAGGTTTATGAACCTTTAACTGATCCTAAATTAGCATTAAAAAGTAATATAAAATTGCATAAAAATGGTAATGTTCTCAAAGATGTCAGTATTTGTCGTGGAGAAGATATAGAAGAGGTTTTTAATTCATCCGCATATGTTGTGTCGGATACGTTTGAAACCCAAATGGTTGAACATGCTTATTTGGAAATGGAATCTAGCATAGCATTATATGAAAATGACAAACTGACTATATATTCCCAAACCCAAGCTATGTATAGAGAAAGGGAGCAGATAGCCCAAATACTTGGTCTTAAAAAAGAAGAAATTAATATAAAATTTGTTGCTACTGGTGGTGCTTTTGGTGGTAAACTCAATGTTACCGTTCAAATACATAGTGCATTAGCCGCATACTATTTGAAACAACCGGTTAAGGTAAAACTCAATCGGACTGAATCTATTAAAATGCACCCTAAAAAACATCCAATGTATATGGATTATAAATTAGGCTGTGATAAAGAAGGGAAATTTACTGGACTTTATGCAAGAATTATAGCTGATACCGGTGCATATGCTTCGCAAGGTATTCCAGTAGTAATCAAGGCAGCACAGCATTCTGGGGGAGCCTATTTTATCCCTAATGTAGATATTAATGCTAAAGCAGTTTATACCAATAATCCTATTGCTGGTGCTATGCGTGGTTTTGGAGTAAGTCAGGTAGCATTTGCTATTGAAGGTCTAATTGACCAATTGTGTGAAAAATCTGGATTCGATAAATGGGAAATTAGATATAACAATGTGTTAGAAGAAAATTTAACAACGACTGGAGGAGAGACTTTAGCAAAGGAAATAGGTTTAAAAAAAGCACTTAATGTACTCAAGGAAGAGTATCAAAATTCCAAATTTTCTGGGATTGCATGTGGTATTAAAAATTGTGGGATTGGAAGTAATCATGTTGAAATGAGTCAGATTAAAATTGAAGTTTTGGACAACGGTAAACTAAAATTATATCATGGCTGGAATGAAATAGGTCAGGGGATTGATACTATTTTGCCTCAACTATTACACGAATATATCAAAACAGACGAAATATCCGAGATAGAAGTTGTTGTTGCTACAGAAAATGAGACATTAGGTGGAGGCACAGTTGGTAGCCGTGGAACTTTTTTAGCAGGTAATTCACTGTTGGACGCTGCGAAGCATTTAAAAGCAGATATGGAAAAACATGGCGGATTAAAAGGGCTTGTCGGAAAGATATATGAAGGAGAATATGTTCGTGGTGGTGAGCCATTAAAACCTAATTCACCAAAAGGAGCAATGAAGTATTTAGCTTATAGTTTTGCAGCCCAACTCGTTATATTATCGGATGATGGAAAAATTGAAAAAATAGTCTCAGTTCATGACAGTGGTAAAGTAATTAATAAAAATCTTTACGAAGGGCAAGTTGAAGGTGGAATAGCAATGGGATTAGGTTACGCTCTTACAGAAAGCCTTGTGCTTGATAAAGGCAGAATTGTCAATTCAAAACTCAATGAACTTGGGTTGTTTCGTTCTACTGATATGCCAAAAATCGAAGTTATTCCTATAGAAATTGAGGATGTAGATGGTCCTTGTGGTGCTAAAGGAGTTGGTGAGATAGGTTGTGTTCCAGTTGCTCCTGCGGTTGCTTCAGCTTACTGGGAGTTCGATGGACAAAAAAGAACTAAACTACCTTTGAAACCAATACAAAAACCATAATAATATTAAAATTCATCACAGTTCAATAAGATGTACAAATATCATAATAGTCGCTGTGAAGTTGTCTAATTTATCATTAACCTGACTCACACGTCGGGCATCAATTTCTAAATTAGTTAATTCTAAGAATATTCATATGTTGAAGGTAAACAGGACATCTTACTATAAGCACTTCTTATTTTCTAATGGCTTATTGTGTAAATAGAAATCTAGGGGCTTTGAATAGCCATTTTTTGGGAGTATTACAAGAAATTTTTCCTTAATTTACAAGTTTAATACCTTTTATTCTTGATTCATTCACATATTTATAAACACAACGTGAAAATATATGGATATGTTTTAGAAAACCATCTTCATTGGATAGCTCAATCAGATAATTTACCTTAGGAGATGGACATATCCGTCAGTAATTATTGGGAATGGGATACAAACATCTGAATATTTTTCAGAATATTGTATTCCATAAATTCAACAGCATTTTTTCTGATTATTCAATCCAGTATTACCTAATGAATACAAACGTAATCTATCTACATTATCAATATAAATAGTACGAGCATCAACCCTGATAAGTTCAGCTTTATTTAGACTATTTAAAATACGAGAGAAAGTCTCTGGTTGAATAGATAAACGAGATGCAATTACATGTTTAGGAATTAAAAATTCAATTTTATAAGAATTATGACCTTCAGGAACTTGATATAATAAATAATTTATTAAACGATAAGTGGCACTTTGTAACGTTAATTGATCAATTTCATTAATCCACATATGTAAACGTTGGCTCATATGGGATATAAGAGAAAAGCAAGTATCTGGAGATTCTTTTAAAATATTTGCAAAAGTTCTGCTTTCAAAACTTAAGACTGAACATTTACTGATAGCTTGAGCGGTAACTGGATAACTGGAATCTGGCATGAATATCATAGCTTCAGCAAAAGTTTGACCAGGAGAAATAACTTCAAATACCTTTTCATCCCCTCCTAAAGAAGACCGTAATAATTTGACATGTCCTTCTCTAAGTAAGAAAAAACGTTTTGCTGTTTGTCCATGCTTAAATAAAAATTCTCCACCGTCAAGTTTTATTAGACGTACATCCTTCTTAATTTGCTCTATCTGTTGTTCACTAAGTTTAGCAAATAAATATATTTGACGTAATTCTTGATCACTTTGAGGCTGCATTTTTTTTATAAATTTAATTGTAATTAAGGTATCTGTTATTATATTAATCTAACATAATAATGATATGCTTCAATTCAAGATGGGTATAAAAAAAATTATTCTGTAGAACTATTACATTATTAAAAAATAGTCTTTTCAATTCTTAATAATTTCTCATTTCCACAGGGAATAACTAATTTAAACTTAAGGTAAAAAATGGAAGAAACGATCACTAATACGTTTAGTAAAGAACACACACGTTGCGATGAAATATTTGCTAAAGCTGAAAACTCAGTTGCTCAAAAACAATGGGCAACAGCAGATACTGAATTTAATGACTTCCATACTGCTATGGAAAAACATTTTACCGCAGAAGAAGAAATTTTATTTCCTACTTTTGAAGAACGTACAGGCCAAACTATGGGACCTACTCAAGTAATGCGGATGGAACATCAACAAATGCGGCAAATATTTGCTCAAATGAAAACCAGTTTAGCCCAACGAGATGATGAACAATATTTAGGATTATCAGAAACTTTATTAATGTTAATGCAACAACATAATATGAAAGAAGAACAAATGCTTTATCCTATGACCGATCAAGTATTTGGTGATGAAGCAACATCCATTTTAGAACGTATACGAGTAAGTTAGTGAAAATCACGATTGATGTTAGCCAACTAGAGCCATGCGAACCTATGGAACGTATTTTAGCAGTTCTTCCAAAAATTCAAGCTGGAGAATATTTGCAGGTATTACATCGTATGGAACCACATCCATTATATCCCATTCTTACTCAACAAGGTTATTCTTGGATAACTAAAGCTAACAAACAGCCGATTGAAATCTGTATTTGGCGTAGTGATGACCTTGTAGCTAAAGCAAATATTGTATGAATACTGCCAATCTAGCTTTACAACAAACTCCACCTTTATCAGTTCCAGTACGGTTTTTTATAACTGCACCATTATTCGGTATTTTAGCAAGCTTATTATTAATTTACATTGGTCCAAATATTTTTAGTAGTCGCTGGGGATTAAATACATTAGCCTTGACTCATCTATTTACTCTAGGATTTGTCAGCATGGTAATGTTTGGAGCAATATTGCAATTACTACCTGTAGTAGCTGGAACTGTTATTCCTAAACCAATTTTAACCAGTTCAATAATTCATTTTTTACTTACTGTTGGAAGTCTGAGTTTAACTGGTGGTTTTATATTCGGGTATGACTTTTTATTGCGTATTGCTATTGTATTATTAGGATTAAGTTTTTTGAGTTTCATCGCCATTGTAGGTTATTGTCTTATGCAAGTCAAGGGTAATATCATTATCGGAATGCGGTTAGCACTACTTGCACTTTTAATAACAGGTGGGTTAGGAATTATATTAGCAATCAGATTTGCTTATGGCATAACCTTACCTTTAGCAATGGTTTTAGCTAATATCCATTTAACTTGGGGATTAGTCGGTTGGGTAGGATTATTAATTATAGCAATCGCTTATCAAGTAGTACCAATGTTCCAAATAACTCCTCAATATAATACCAAACTAATGCGTTGGTTAATTCCAGTATTATTTATAGTTTTATTATTATGGACATTGGCCTATTTTTGGTTAAATAACAATAATTTAGTTGGTTGGATAAGCATATTAATTAGTTTAGGATTGGCAGTATTTGGTGCTAAAACACTACATTTACAAATTAAACGGCTTAGAAAAATACCAGATGTAACTCTTAATTTTTGGCGAGTTGGAGCTGTGGGATTACTGTTGAGCATTATATTATGGATTGCTGGTGTTATCTGGATAAAATTGGCCAATCAACCGTTTTATCCATTATTGCTATTTATTTTATTTATTGGTGGCTTCGTATTGATGGTAATTCAGGGTATGTTATATAAAATCATTCCATTTTTAGTGTGGTTACATTTACAAAATCAACAATTAAACCCATTAAAAACAGTGCATATGGTAAGAATTCCTCATATGAAACAAATAATTTCACCAAAATTAGCTCAACGCCAGTTTTGGGTTTATTTAATCGCTTTGTTCTGCACCATATCAGCTTTACTACTTCCAAGTTTAATTTATCTAGCTGGAATTACATTGTTAGGTTCATTTATACTATTGGAATATAATTTATTAAAAGCTCTAAAACTATACCGTTCAGTACTAATTTCTATTCAATAGGTTTTAATTTCTAACAACTAACACAGCACTTTCTGCTAATTTGATTACCTTTTCCGACACACTACCAAGCCAAAAATTCTTGAAACTAGTGTGTCCGTGATTACCAACTACAATTAAATCACAACTAAGATTTTTTGCAATTTTTACAATAGTTTCTGCATATTTACCAATAATTACTTGCCCAGTTACTTTGATTCCTTCAGTTTGCAAAACACCACAAATCCTAGCAACTACAGTTTCTGTATTATCTTTGCTAAATTCTGTATTATTATGAACTACGGTTATCACTGTGACTGGAGCATTAAAATATTTAGCCACTTTAGCCGTAATTTTAGCTACGTCCATTTCATCATAACTAGAATTATCCACCGCTAATAAAATATGTTTGCCTCTAATCTTTGCAGTTCTGGGAACCACTAACACACTGCAATGAACATGATTTATCACTTCAGCAGTGCGACTACCAAGCAATAACTTAAATAAGCCTTTTTTACCACGTCGACCAACTACAATTAAATCAATATTCTGTTCCTTAGCAATTGTAACTATTTCTGGATAAATATATTCACTATGACGTAAAATCGTGTAACTTTTTATACCAGCAGAATTAGCATTATTTTGAACTAAATTCATACAATTAATAGCATCTTGTTCAGCTTGTTTTACTAATTTTGGAGCTAATGTATCATATTCAGAATTACTTAAAACTACTGACATAATACATATCTCACTATCACAAGTTTTCGCAAAGTTTATCACCTCACGTTCTGCACCAACTATATATTCCGAGCCATCAGTTGCTAATAAGATTTTTGTAAATATTGCCATTTTAATTATAACTATCTAGTTTTTCGTTACCAAATTTTTCAATGAACCTATCCTATTAATAGTTCCAATATGATTTGACATCTTTTTGGAAGTTCCGAACTAAACGTGAAATACGTTGCCTCATGATACAATTAAGGCATTCAATACGGTTTTTATTTTCCAATATATTATAGTAACATTCCTATATTTTTATACCATAAAAACAATCTATATTTTGAAAAATATATTAAATAGTTTGATTATTAAATGAAAACACAACACAATGTTTTACTCGTAGAAGATCATGAAATGACCGCAAAATTATATAAAAAGGTCTTAAGTAATGAACCAATTTCATTAACTCATTTAGAAACTGGCAATGCCGTGTTAACTTACCTTAATAGCCAAATTCCAGATATTATGTTACTCGATCTTGGTTTGCCAGATATGAGTGGTATGGATATTTTAAAATCTGTTCACGAACAAAAATGTATTGTAATTGTTATTACAGCAGAAAAAGCGGTTAATATTGTGGTTGAGGCAATGCGTTATGGAACTTTTGATTTTATAGAAAAACCCTGTCAAAACAACCGTCTTCTTATTACATTGCGTAATGCTATCCAAAAATATGATTTATCTCAACAAGTTGAATTTTATGAAAAAT
>JASFYV010000278.1:0-9411 GCA_045046925.1 Candidatus Marithrix sp.
CTTCGCTATTTCTACTTTTAGTTGTTTGTTCTCTTCTAATAGCTCTAATATTATGGCTTTTAGTGAGTCTATGTCGTTTGGTAAGTCTTTCATCTCTTTTAGTTTACTATTTTTTGACTTTTTTGTACATACTTTTTTACATGGTAGGTAGTTACAATATTTTTACTAATGCTCTTCATATTACTGATGGTGGTACGATAAATACATCTACTAATAATGCTGGTGGTGGCCGTATCAATTTAACTATCTCCAATTTACTCTTTTTAAAAGAAGGACAAATTACCACGAGTGTGCATGGTGGTAGTGGAAATGGTGGCAATATTTTTGTCGAAAATCCGCTATTTGTGGTTTTGGATGAAGCTAAAATAACCGCCCAAGCTGATGTAGGATATGGTGGCAATATTCAGATTAAATCTAAACAGTTTATTACCTCTCCTAATAGTTTAATCAGTGCATCCTCAAACTTAGGCTTGGATGGTGAAGTGCAAATTGATTCCGTTGACATGGATATGGAAGGATTTTTAGTGGTATTGCAGGGCAGTTTTGTGAAAGCAAGTATGCAAAGTTGTAATACAAATGAGTTTGGAAGTAGCTTTAAAGTAAATGCTAGACATAGAGTCTTACCTTTTGCAACCTATTAATTATGCAGAATTAAGTTAAGTTTCGGAGTTTAAATCTTCAATAATCTAAAGCTGAATATTTAGACTCCAATAATTTCTTAACTTAATGTCAATATTTGAAAATGAATAATCTTAACTCATAGCTTTAAAAATAGAATCTCTAATTTCTTCTACTTTGCCAATACCTTGAATTTGTACATATTTAGGAGAATTAGCTTCACCACTATTAGCCCATTTAGAGTAATATTCAATTAATGGTTCAGTCTGTTCATGATATACTTTAAGACGATTTCTAACAGTATCTTCACTATCATCATCACGTTGAACTAAAGGCTCACCAGTTACATCATCTTTGCCTTCTTCTTTTGGCGGATTGTAAATAACATGATAAGTACGTCCAGAACTTAAATGAGCTCGTCGCCCACTCATACGTTTAATAATTTCTTCATCCTCAACAGCAATTTCAACCACAAAATCAACATTTACTCCAACTTCTTTCATGGCATCAGCTTGGGGAATAGTACGTGGAAAACCATCAAATAAAAACCCATTAGCACAGTCGGATTCTTTAATTCGATCTTTAACCAAACCAATAATAATCTCGTCGGAAACTAAACCTCCTTCATCCATGATTTTTTTAGCGGCCAAACCTAATGGAGTACCAGCCTTTACAGCAGCACGCAACATATCTCCAGTAGAAATTTGAGGAATATTGTATTTTTCCTTAATAAAGTTGGCTTGAGTACCTTTACCAGCTCCTGGGCCACCTAATAAAATTAAACGCATTTTAAATCTCCTTTGTAAATACTAAGAAAGAATCATAATTTTGGTTCAATAGAACCGGGTTAAAACAAGTTAGTAACTGATACTCAGACAGATTACTAACCACTCCTAACTTAGGAGGGGAACAGTTGCTTATTCCCTTCCTTAATAAGGAGGGGTCGGGGGAGGTATCTGTCTGCGTAACATCAGTTAGTAATAATATCTATGATTTCATTAACCAGATTTAGAATTATAGTTTACATATTACCTATTTGGAATATTTTTTAACATATATTGTACTGCTAATTTAACTTCTTCATCAGTCAGATCAGAATTCCCACCTTTAGGCGGCATGATATTAATACCTTTAATAGCATTTTGTACTAATACATCTTCTCCTTTAGGTATTCTCTGTTGCCAATCTTTCTTTTCAGCAATTTTAGGAGCTCCTGCAATTCCAACTATGTGACACGACTTACAGGTCATATCATAAATATCCTTACCTTGTTTAGGAGAAACTGCTAATACTGGTGATATGTCAGTAACAATTTTAGGAATTACTTTGGTAATTTTAGGTATTTCCGGTTTAGAAATAATCTTAGGAACTTTAACTACCTCAGTTAGAGTATCTATTTTAATAACTTCCTTAGGCTGTTCTATAGGCGGTTCACTAATTTTTGGTGTTGTTACAACTTTAGCTACTGGTTCAGAACTCGGAGAAGAATTTTCAAACCCAACACTGGCTAACATATATTGCACAGCTAATTGCATATCTGCATCATTCACAAAGCTTCCACCACGTGGTGGCATGGAATTAAAGCCTTTGATAGAGTTTTGTACTAAAATATCCTCACCTTTCTCAATTCTAGCTTGCCAATCATCTTTATTACCTAATTTTGGAGCATGCAAAATACCAGTATTATGACAGGCCATACAAAGTCTATCATAAACAGCTTTACCAGCCGATTGGTCGACTATTTTAACTGGTTTAGAAATTGATAACTTTATTTCGACTGGCTCTGATTTAGTCTTGGGTTTAATACTAGCTAACATATATTGTACGGCTAATTTTAAATCTGTATCACTTAAAAACGTCCCACCTCTTGGTGGCATAGTATTAAAACCATTAGCAGCATTTTGTAATAGAACCTCCTCACTTTTAATAATCCGTTTTTCCCAATCAATCTTATTACCTAATTTTGGAGCGTTTAACACTCCAGTTTTATGACAGGCTACACATGCTTTTTCATAAATTACCTTACCTGCATGTTGGGAAGTATCGGATATTTCTACTGATTCTGTTACATTGTTTTTTCCTATTATTAATAATACGACTATAAAAGCTACTACTATTCCAAGTCCAAAAATAATACCTAACATTGAACTTTTATTATTTGTTTGACTCACTCTTAATACCTCTATGCAAAAGTTCTAATGATATAATTGTGCCATAATAACATTCTTTTGGCAATTATCAGTAATAGATTTTGGAGCAATATAGTGTCACATACAGCAAAGAATTACGCTAATTTAGATTTTCCATTAAATGTTTTTGCTTACTGTCTTTGCATGCAGGAAGGTCAAGTTGATTATTTACATTATGGTTTATTTGATAAAGATGAATCTATTCAGGATGCCAAAGTTGCCCAACAAAGAGCTACTGATTTTTTATTAGCAAAATTACCCAAACCATGCCGAATTTTGGAAATTGGGGTTGGTTTAGGAGCAACTGCCTCACAACTTGCTAAACTGGGTTATATGGTAACTGCTATTAGTCCTGATCAAAAACAAATAGCTATTGCTAAAAATAATGTTACTGATAAAGTTAAACTAGAATGCACTACTTTAGAAGAATTCACCGCTCCTGACAATAGTTTTGATGTAATTTTACTGCAAGAATCAGCTCAATATTTAAATGTTTTAGCATTATTCAATAAAGTTCACGGTTTATTAACTACCAATGGCTTAGTATTTATAGCTGACGAAATTGGGTTACGACGCACAGAAATTGATACTCCAAATGAATTACCTTTGCTTGATTATACAATAGCTCAAGCCCAACGTTGTGGATTTAAATTGATTGAACAAGTTGATTTATCTAAACAAGCCGCACCTAGTGTTGATTACTTACTATGGGTGATAGCCAAATATCGTACTAATATATTGCTAGATTTGCAACTAGAATCTTCTATATTAACTGAATTAGAGACTACCTTACAAAAATATCAACAAAAATATCTTGCTGGAAGTTATGGCTATATATTTCTCCAGTTTACTAAAACAGTAGCTCCTAGATGGCAAATTAATATAATTACTACACAAGATAGCTCGGCGACGTGTAATTTATTTAATGAAGTATTTGACCCAGAAACTATGACTCCAGAATTTTGGCACTGGAAATATGGCGATAATCGGGGATTATGTACAGCAGCATGGCATGATAACAAAATGGTAGGTTATTTTGGTGGGATAAAAAAGGAAATACGTTATTTTGGCCAACCTAAATTTGCGGTTCAACTCGCAGATGTGATGGTATCTCAACAAGAAAGAGCTGTATTGACTAAACATAGTGTATTATTCTTAATTGAAACAACTTTTTTAGAAAATAATATTGGTTATGGAGCAAATACTTTAATCGGCTATGGATTTCCTAATGAAGCTCATTTAAAAGTTGCTAAAAGATTAGGATTATTAGGAGTATATGACGCAATAGGTAGGAAAATAGTTGAACTAGGTTGGCCAACAATCACGGGTAAAGCTAAATTATGGACTAGAATTAGACATTTACAACCTGATCAACCAAAGCAGAATAAACAAATTATCAATAAATTATGGCAACAAATGCAAACCAGTTTACAACATGCCATAGTTGGAATTCATAGTTGGGAACATATTCAATATCGCTATCTATTGCATCCACATCATAAATATGAATTATTGTTAGTGACTAGACGTTTTACTGGTAAAGCTTTGGGAGTTGTTATTATTTATAGACAAAAAGATATTTGCCATATCAGAGATTTTATCGGCGATATTAAACATATCCCAGAAGTCATTCAACAAATACGCAGAATGGCAGGTAATTGGGGTATGCAGCAGGTAAAATCTTGGATCACGGATAATTTTCTTAAAACTTTTCCTACTTCAGAAATAGAGATTAAAGATATGGCTTACATTCCACATAATACTTGGTCAAAATATTTACCACCTGAAACTGAAGAAGGGCATTGGTGGTTGATGAGTGGTGACACAGATTTTCTATAATTTTAATTCCGAAGAAGATTAAATTATAAATTGACAATATGAAATGTCTCTTGCTTAAAACCGCCAAAATTACTAAGAAATAAGTAGATTTTAGTTATGATTAAGGAGCAAGCTCCCTTGGCTATGAAAAAACTCACAGCTTATTATATAATAAATATAGATTTTGAATATAATCTAATGTTTATCATTCGCTTAAAATTTTACTGATGTAACTTTTTACATCAAACCTCAGTATTCAACAAGATTATAGTAACTGCTGAAACTTAAATATTTTGACACTTGAAATGATGTCCCATGACTTCAATTAGAGAAGAATACTAACTAATAAATTATTCATTGTCAAGTTTTATAGTTAGAATAGTTTTCATGTATTCATATAGAACTTACGCATTGATAAACTCATTATTTTATATATTTGTTAAAATACAAAGATTTATATTGATTTAATCAATAGTTCGCATATGAAATGTATTTATAAAATATTGTCATTCCCGTGTAAACGGGAATCTAGGAATATTTGAAATTCTAGATTCCCATCTCCATTTTCATGGGGACATGCTTTCGTGGGAATGACAGTTACAAAGATTTTTATAAATGTATTATTTTAATAAATTTATCAATGCGTAAGTCCTATATTATATCTAATCAATCAATTAGGAACAGTCAATGAATACCACTATCCCAGAATTACCTTTTGCTTTTCCCATGAATCTCGTGCCAACCATGTTAAACAGCACCATCCTAGTAACTATATTAAATAAATTGTTAATTGATTCTTTGCAGGAAGGTGAATTAGATTTTTTAAATAAAAAAGTATTACTTATCAAGATACAAGATGCTGGATTAGAATTTCGTTTAACCATGGTTGGAGATAGATTAATTGCTTGTAATCATCGTTCTCCTAATATTAGTATTGAAGGCAGATTATATGACTTTTTATTACTAATTACTCGTCGTGAAGACCCAGATACGTTATTTTTTAATCGCCGTTTACGCTTGACAGGAAGTACAGAACTAGGTTTGTATCTAAAAAATTTCTTAGACTCTTTGGAGCCAGAAGAATATTTAGGTTCTGTTTTTAAATATTTAGAACAACTGATCCAATTCTTTGAAAGAATAAATAATCCGAGGCAAGTTGTTTGAATATAACTCGTTGGTGGCAAATTGATAAACCTACTGAAACTGACTTAAAACGTTGGGCTACCAGTGAATGGATAGAATATCAAGCTTGGATATTTCATCATAGTTTTTTAACTTTGCATGATTGGCAACAATTACGTGATGAAAAATTATCTTATCGACCATTGTTAAGTATTATCACTCCTGTCTTTAATACTAATCCAGACTATTTACAAGAATGTATTTATTCTGTACAGACTCAGGCATATCCCAATTGGGAATTATGTTTGGTCGATGATGGCAGTGATAATGTTAAGACCAAAGAATATTTAACTAGTATTGCCAAAGACCCACGTATTCATCTGCATATCTTGCCTAATAATCAAGGAATTTGTAAAGCTACCAATCAAGCAATTGCTATGGCTAAAGGTGAATATATTGTCTTTTTAGACCATGATGATCGGTTAGCTCCAGATGCTTTGTATTGGGTAGTGAAAACTTTACATAAATACCCAGCAACAGATATTATCTATTCAGATCGAGATAATTTGTCTCCCAATGGTTTGCGGTTTATGCACTTGTTTAAACCAGATTGGTCGCCGGAAACATTGCTATCTGGTAATTATTTATTCCATATGATGGTTTATCGCCGAGATTTTATAAATCAGTTACAGGGAGTGCAAGTTGGTAAAGAAGGTTCGCAAGATTATGATTTAATTCTACGAGCAGCAGAAAAAAATCCACAAATACAGCATATTCCTAAAGTTTTATATCATTGGCGACAACATGAGCAATCTGTTTCAATGGAACATAATGCTAAAGAATATGCTTATACTGCTGGAATCCAAGCTTTACAAGATTCCTTAACCAGACGAGGTTTAAAAGCTAAGGTTAGTGAAAATAGTCAGTTATGGCGAGGTCATTATCAGATTAAATTTGAATCAGCAGAGATTAACTATAAAATATTACAGTTAGATTCATTGCAAAACTATGCACAGCAAGTCAATCAAGCTTTTATTGATAGTGAAAAAAATGACCTTGTAATATTAGGCTCTAATGTGGAAGCTGTCGATGAAGAATCTATTGCTGAACTAGTATCTTGGTTACAAGTAGTTGGAATTGTTACAGGTAAAATAATTGATGTTCAAGGTAATTTATTACATGCTGGGTTAGTTCAATGCCCAACTGGTATACCATTAGCTCTTTATGCTGGGTTTCCCGAAGATACTTCTGGTTATATGGCAGTCACTAAAATTATCCGTAATGTTAGTTCTCCACATCCAGCGTGTTGTGTGTTAAAACGCAGTTTATGGCAACGTTTAGATGGTTTGAATGTTCAGTATAATGGGCCTCACGCTCTATTGGATTTTGCTTTGCGTAGCTTGAGTATTAATCAACGTATTGTTTATAATCCTTCTGCTCGTTTTATAGCAACTGATTTACAAATAGATTGGCCAGATGAACAGTATTTTGCGGAAAAATGGCAGAGTTGGTTAGAACAAGGTGATCCATATTATAATCAATACTTGACTTTGCAATCGAATGATATGGGCTTGAACTGTGGATTATGATAGTAATCTTATTTTGCTAAGATTTTGATTTTATATTAATATTTAATTAAGAATTAAGAATTGCTATAAATTTTTGGATTATTTTCCTTGTGGACTAATGTCTATGCAGAAAATGGTGGGGTAAATATTACTATTTATCCGCAGGAGGTTGGGGATAGGATGTGTGATGCTTTGTTTATGTACTCTAACTAGAGTTCTAATTAATGTTCATCTTTATTTGATGTTAAAAGAGAAATAATTCCATATATAAATACAATAGGACTTACGCATTGACAAGGATATTATATTGTGAAACTATTTAAATACAATATGTTACTATATTTATAATTAGATTTAATATACATATGATTTATATTTTGAAATTACATAATTCCTTTGTGCAACTTAGCATTATAATTTTGTACTTCAATTTTTATGAAAATTATGATAACTCAAATATATTTAATAACTACATAATTTTATTGAAATATTATTTTTTATCGTTTGTCAATGCGTAAGTCCTAAGATGCAAATAAAATCAGAAGCGTTTGAACATGATTTAACGGATTTAAAGATGGACAGGATTTTAAACCAGATGATTTTGACTTAATCATGTTTATCCTTCAATCCGTTAAATCTTGTTCAAAAAATAATGGTAAATTATTATAATAACCAATATCATACAACGTAGTAACCTGCCCAATTTTAGTCCGCAAAATTCCATTTACCAAAGTTTTCCAATCTATTTTATGATGAAAACGAACTAAACTGTAATTTTTAGTGATAAATTTCTCTCTTGTGGATTCTTCTAATGGATCATAAGAACTATGGTTGTCATAGCCATTGCATTCTAGGATTAAATTTAAGTCTTTGACAAAGAAATCTACTCGGTATTTGCCGATTGGATAATTATGCTGAAAACCAAGATTTTCAAATACTTGAGATAATACTTGTTGCCATTCTATTTCCCCTTTGGTATCTAATTTTGCTAAGGTGCTAACACTACCAAATACTTGTTTTTTCAGTTCAATTCCTATGACTGAATCCATGCCTAGAACTATCTTTCCAACATCTTCTAAACTATAACCATTTAGCCTAGGAGCTTTGCTTCCACTGGATTTTATAGTTTTACGGTCAAGATTGATGACGGAAATATCATCATGAAGTTTGCGGATATTGCTGTTGAGAGTGCTTAATGGCACGGTGATGTAGTTGGTTATATCTTTCTTGGTATAAATATCATCACCAATTGAGGAAATTAAACCTGTATTTTTCATTGCTTTGCCAACGTCTATGTAATTCTGTTGGGCAATTTTTTGGATATTAGGATTTAGACCACAGGCTTGTTTTATGGCGGATTCTAGGGCTGTTATTACTAAACAAGTCAATAATATAGCACATTGTTCTCCAATATGTTTTTGGTTTTTACGTAATTTACCATTGGCAAATGCAAGAACATAGGCACGAATTAAAGTTTCAATTATAAAGGTATTGTAAGTTACTATTTTCCTACCCTGATAAGGACTATTTTTAGCAACCACTTTGACTGAGTTTGTCGCCATGCTCAAACCATCGTTAATAAACGGTTTAAGGGTTTTTGGAGGCCAGTTTGTCGCCATGCGATTTAAATGCATATGGTCAACTCCTAAAAGGTTAGCAACCCCACGTTCACTCAAACATGCAGTGCCATCAGACAAAATATATCCATCACATTTAACACCAGGGATTAATTCTATTTCCCCATAGTGTACAGCTTCTAAATTTTGCATAGAAATTTTCCAGTATAAATATAAAGTTAGATTATACCAGAGATGTTTTTGGAGATGCAAATGAATTTAAATAGATTGGGATAAGATTTGATGCTGGAATGTATTGGTAAATATTTCCAGCATACAAGTTGGGAAAATGAATAAATACAGTTTACCATTACCAATCAAAAGATTTAAGTTTTAGAAAATGGTGGACAAAAGGACGTTGCACACTCCACCTGGCTTTTATTTTTTATTTCGACTCCTTCTTTTATTGAAAATATATTATCATATGCTTCTTGGTCTGGAAAAGGCCAAAAATCGTTATCCGTATAGGTTGGAAGAATA
>JASFYV010000279.1:0-12096 GCA_045046925.1 Candidatus Marithrix sp.
CTGAAGTTACGCAAAACATTATAAATAGCAAGATAAAAAGTATTGATATAACATAAAAGTCAAAAAAGTTTATAATAAAATGATGGATAAATATGAATTAGAATTGTACATAGATTATTTAATGGTAATATTTGGATATGCAACCAGGCTTATCAAACCTATTGGATGGAGACATAAGTCATGTACTGACAAATAAATAAAGAGAAACAACGTAGTGAGGTTACAAAGAACAAATTTCAATATGTTAAATGCTTGCATGCTTAAATTCAGTTGGGTATTATTTGATATTTAGCTCAAAAAAAACTTTGAACATACTTACCCATGAAAAAGACTTTTATTATCAATTAGTAAGGAAGAATGTAATCCATTTCCACCACTAACTGGTATTCTAGTTGAAACAGTTTGTCATCCAGCTAATCCAACTGGAATTTAATTTCCATGTGAAGTACATCTTCTTTCATAGATATGTCGTCAGATGCTTTTGCTACCAATTTTTCAGGTTTACCATTAGCACTTTTTATACTTAATTCTATAGTATCCCAATCTGATACACCAAACCCCGGATATTCTTGGCTAATAAAAAGGTTGTCTACTTCATATCTGGCAGGATATTCTTGAGTAATAAAATTGTATTTAAAACCAAGTGAAAAACTTGAAAAAGAACTTGAAATATCTTTGGGAATATTAAATTCATATCTAACATGCAACACGTCAGATTCTTTAGTTGAACAAAGCAAAATAGTCTTTGCTCCCATTTTCTTAGCATTTGTATAACAAGTTTCTTTATCTGGGGATGACAAACTGGTTCCCACATGTTTATATCCCCCTCCTTTTTTTGCGATTATATTTATGATAAGGAACAAATATTTCAATAGATGGGGAGAAGTTACTCCCTGGATCAATTTTATTATCTTAAGTTGTACCACCATACGTCATTTCTTTGGATATTTTGACTTTAACATTTGGATAAATACCACCCTGAACTATCTTCACCTTCTAATTCATCTTGTTATTCAATTTATATTCTTATCAATTTATTCGTTAAATAAGTTTATTAATTTTTGTTTTAGGGTATTAAATTTTTTGTGGGAGAAATCGTATGGGTTTTGGGGATATAAATCTCTGTATAAATTGGCAATTGGTTTTCTATTTGGTTTTATTTTTTTTAAATCTATACATTCTTCAAAATCAGTAAAACATTGTTGTCTAGTTTCTGGAGTTATTGTATCAACTAAAAAATAGTCCAAATTTCTATTAAAAATATAATAATCTATATCAATATTCCAATTTAGCTTTTCTTTTAATCTATTGAAGCATTGTTCAGATTTTTCAATTCCACCACATTTTTTATCATCTTCTTCAAGATCACAATCAAATATAAATAACACCTTAGTAATTTTATTTAGTTCTATTTGACCATTGAGTTTATTATATTTTCTTTGTTCAAAATCTAACAGAGGTGATTTTCCTCCCATAATTTCAAAATAACTTGGCAACTTACTTTTATCACCAAGATTTAAATCTCGCAATAAAGCCATTAGCAAGTTTTTATCATCAGTTTCTTCAACAATTATTTTTACCATCCTCTGACCTCATGTTCTTGTTCTATCTCGTCAACAAACCAATCATAAGGGTAGACCATAGCTTTTATTTTATTTTCTTTATTTTTCCCAAGCTCTATAAAAGTAATATCTTTATCTTCAAGCTTTTTAGCTGTCCGATAATAAGATTCAATACATTCTTTAGAATGAGTTGTAGCAAAAACTTGGCAATTTAGTTCTTTGGAAACAGTTAAGATTATCTCCCATAATTTATCTAGTTGAGTATAGTGGATTCCGTTATCTATCTCATCTATAAATAAATAGCCATTTTCTGTTCTAAAAAGAGATACAACAATAGATACTAAATGTCTTGTTCCATCTCCAAATTCGGTAATCTCTATATAATTATTTTTTACTTTACATTGAGGTTTATTATCTATAATTTTAAAATTTTCTATTTGCGGATCAAATTCTTTTAGAATATCGTTTAAAAATTGTTCTTTATCTTTTTTTTGTATAGAAGAATAAAGTTCTTTAATATTAGAATTTGATAGACCAAAATTATCAATAAACCTTACATTTAATAACATTAATGTTTCAAGTGAAAATTCATTTACATTTACTTCTATATCATTATCTTTAAATTTAAAAATATATTTTTTGATACCATTATTTTCTTCTATTTTATAAGATGACTTATTAAGATTTGATATTATTAAAATACCATTACTTAGTTCAAGAAATTTTTTTCTATCAATATTTTTATTATTTATAAGTTCATTAGATAGTATATTTAATGCTTCTCGTGTAAACTTAATATCTACTAGAGAATAAACAAAACTGTAAATATCCTGAGCATATACATTTACATAACAAGCCTCCATAAAAGCTGTTTTGCCAACATTATTCTTGCCACCAATAAGATTAACTCTTTTAAAACCATCAGCTTTAAAATCATCAAAACATTTAAAATTATTGATTTCTATTTCTGTTAAAAAACTCATTATTCTAACCCTAAATTAGTGTAATATTCATTCATCAATAATTGCAACTGCTCTTGTCCAACCAGCCGAAGCTTTTTTAATTTTAACTGGAAAGCAACAAACTTGAAAACCAACAGCAGGTAATTGTTCCAAATTATGCAACTTTTCTAAATGGCAATATTCCATATCTTTACCAACTTTATGTCCTTCCCAAATTAATTTGCTATTACCAGTTTCGGCAAATTTTTTTCTAGTATGGGAAAATGGAGCATCCCAACTCCAAGCATCAGTACCAGTTATTTTAACTCCTTGTTGTAACAAATAAATCGTTGCCTCTCGACCCATGCCACAACCAGAATCTACATAATCATCAGAACCGTATCTTGCACCAGCTTTAGTATTTATCAACACTATTTCTAATGGTTTTAAACTATGCTGAATACGCTTCAGTTCAGTTTTAACATCTTCAGCAGTAACAACATAACCATCCGCAAAATGCCTAAAATCTAACTTAATTCCATTCTGAAAACACCATTCAAGCGGTATTTCATCAATAGTTTTAGCTGGTTTACCTTGACTGGTTGAATGAAAATGATACGGAGCATCAAGATGAGTGCCATTATGCGTACCTAATTTAATTTTTTCCACTGCACCAGCCTCACCATCATATAAATCCTCTTTGGTTAAACCAGGAAAGTTGGCACACATTTTTTCCACAGACTGATGATGATTAATATAATTAATTTGTGGCCGCATTATTGCCGGATCAGCTGGAGTATAATTATCTAGTGTTATTGAAATATCTATAATTTTACTAGACATATCTATTCAACTCGTTGCCAAATTAATTGAATTTTATATTGTTCCTTATTAATTAAAATTGGATTAGTTGTCAATGATAGCTGATCATCTGTAAATATGAAATTACGTTCTAAATCAGTACCTACATAATTTGGAAATAAACTAGCTTCAACATGATGAATTACTTTATCAGCTCGAATTTCATAACGACCAGAATAAGAAATATAAGTCTCTGCAGCTGCTATTTTTTCTTCTGGACTGCCTGCCGTGAAAGGTTTACTGTTAAATTTTTGCCGAGAAGTGGTTGTCATAATAGATACTGACATATATCCAGCTTGTGTATAGATTAGATAACCCGTCGCACTTTTATCAAATGGATACCTATAAGTAATATTATTCTCATTATCTATAAATCTACAAGATAATAATTGCCATGTTCCAATAAATTTATCCATTTTTATCTGCGTACTAATAATGTACCTAAATTATAATTATTGAAGTAGGAACGTATTCCTTTAAAAATAGCTTTTGCAAGTTTAGTTCGAGACTTAGGATTGTTTAATCTCTGTTCTTCTGCTTCATTGGAAATAAAACCAGTTTCTATCAAAATTGATGGAATGTCTGGAGAACGCAATACTAAAAAACCAGCTTTCTGCACATGCCTAGAATGATTATTTCCAAGAGATTTCAAAGAAGCTAATACTTTTTGAGCAATCAATGCACTAGCTTCCAAAGTCTTAGTTTGCGATAAATCAAACAGTACTTGAGCCAATAGTTCATCTTTATCACTCAAGCTTATTCCACCTATCAAATCAGCAGAGTTTTCTCGTTCGGCTAACCAAGTTGCTGCTTCACTACTAGCTCCACGATGAGATAACATATAAACTGAAGAACCACCAACATTATTATCACTCGGATAAGCATCAGCATGAATAGAGATCAATAAATCAGCAGCATATTCACGAGCCAAATTAATCCGTTTTTGAAGCTTAATAAAATAATCACCATTCCGAATCATCACTGGCCGCATCCCAGCTTGTGCAGATACCAAGGCAGCTAATTCCTTAGCTATAGCCAAAGTGATATGCTTTTCATAACTACCACTAAAACCAATAGCCCCAGAATCTATTCCACCATGCCCAGCATCAATCGCTATAATTAAATCACGCTTGCCTCTAACTTGATGTTGAAATAATGAACTTGTGACAGTTTTATAAGTCTGTTTTTTCACTACTGGTTTAGGTTTAGGAATATTTAACCTAGGAATATTCTTAAAAGTTTTAGAAGAATTCCTGGGACTGATTTCTATCACTAAACGATGACCATTAGAACCATCTGGTTTAAGCAAAAAACTTTTTGTTCGTATTCGCTGTTTTAAGTCTAGTACTACCCGTAAATCCTTGGTATTACGAAATGCACTCCGAATATTTTTAACTAAAGCATGTTTTGTTGGAACTTGTAATTTTTTTGGGGTTAACCTTGTGTTTTTAAAGTCAATAACTAATCGATATGGAGCTGATAAAGAAAAAATATTATAAGAAACTGGATCAGTAATATCAAACACTATTCTGCTGGATTTCCAGAAGTTTACGTTATTTATATTGACAGCTTGAACTAGATTTGAACTTGATAATAATAGGAGGATTAAAAATAATCGCATAATATCTAAATAATTTATATATTTAATTGTATTGAGTTATAGTTTTACTTTAACAGTGATTCATTATATTATCATTTATTTAGTTTTTTTGAAAATTATTCTTAATTCTTAATTCTTAATTAAATTTTAAAAAATCAATTAGTCATTGTAAAATATTCAATTGGGAAATGCTACATAAAGATTTAGATGTATAGATTTCCCAATTTAATAAGAAACCAACCGCCCCTTGTTCCCATCCTAGCTTAGGAGCAATGCCATTAAGTTGGGTAGAAAGTAATTGTAATTTATTGGTTTGCTATCATTAATTACCTATTCCTAATTTAAAATTATAACATAGAATAGAGCTTACCCATTGACAAGTTAATATTTTATTAATGGGAAGTCCTATATAGAGATTATGTTTGAACGTCTAAAAGAAGATATCAATTGTGTTTTTGAGCGTGATCCAGCAGCACGTAATTTATTTGAAGTAATACTTTGTTATCCCGGAGTATTAGCATTATTATTACATCGTTTAAGCCATTTATTGTGGTGTTGGAAACTTAAATTACTAGCACGCTTATTATCAAATATATCTCGTTTATTTACTGGAATTGAGATTCATCCAGGAGCAACTATTGGTAGAAGGTTTTTTATTGATCATGGTATGGGAGTGGTTATTGGAGAAACTGCTACTATAGGCAATGATTGTACTTTGTATCATGGAGTAACTCTGGGTGGTACTTCGTGGGAAAAGGGTAAACGTCATCCAACATTAGGTAATGATGTAGTTATTGGAGCTGGTGCTAAAATTTTAGGCCCAATTGAGATTGGTAATGGAGTACGGATTGGTTCTAATGCGGTAGTGGTTAAACCCATTCCTGATGGAGCGACTGTAGTTGGAGTTCCAGGACGAATTGTGATAAATTATAAGAATCATCACAAACATGCATTAGATAAGAAAATTTTTGAGACGTATGGAATTCCTTATGAAAATTTGGATATTGATCCTATGCAACATGTGGTGAATAAGGCGTATGGAGAAGATTTGAATATTGATCCTATGCAACATGCAGTGAATAATATGTTGGATGATATTCATAAAATAGACATTAAGATGCAATCAATTTGTCGGACATTGAAAACCATGAATGATGATTTGCCACCAGATTTAGATTCTTGTAAAATTAGGAATCATAAAAAAAATGGGTAGGTAAATCGAACCCACATGATTCAGCATGGAAAGCTGATACACCCACATATTTAAGATATAGCATTTCCCATTTGTATACCTCCTCTTAAGCTAGGCGGAAAACAAGAAGTGGTTGGTATTAAATCGAGAATTACTATATTTTAACTAGGTTTTAAGTTACTATCAATAAGGAAAAAATATGCCAGATATTTTGTTAAATGGTGAAGAAAAACAGATTGCAAGTGATTTTACGGTTGCGGCGTTAGTAAAGGAATTAAATTTAGAGAATAAAAAATTAGCAGTAGAAGTTAATATGGAGATAATTCCTCGAAGCCAGTTTGAGCAACATACATTGGAATCTGGAGATAAAATAGAAGTTATTCATGCGGTTGGAGGTGGTTAATTGGGATTTTTTATAAATTATTAAAATCATGATTCAGTCAAATCTCCCCTAATCCCCTCCTTATTTAAGGAGTGGACTAATTTACTAACAAATATTATTCATCAAAATTTTCTTCTAATAGTTTGGCATTTTCTTCGTTAAGTACTCGATAAATTCCAATTGGTGAAGCTATTTTAACTCGGTTTGGAACTAATTTTTCTGTAAAGATTTTATCAGCTATAAAAGCTATTTGCATCCCTAAGCTATGATAATCAATAGTAATGGAAAAAAACGCTCCTGATTGTAAAAAAGCTTCTGAAAATACTAATAAAGGTTTTGCATATTTATTAGAAAAAAACATTAATTTTTGAGTGGCATTAGTGCTACTATTATATAATTTAGTATCAGCTAACATCCACAAAGCATCATAACTATTTATTTTTTCATGAAGTTTAGCAGTAATATTGTCTGGATTTTTGACTTTAATTCCAACTAATTTAATATCCATTTTGCTTGCAACGAACAAAGCATCACTGACAATTTCTGCTGATGCCTCTGGATTAAATGGAACTCCAATAGATTTAACTTTTGGTAATAACATTCTAAATTGATTAAATAATTTTTGTGGTGGAATTTCCATTGAAATACCAGTTACATTATTTTGGTTTGAGAATGAATATTTTTTATAATTAATTACCATTGCAAAAATAATCGGAAGCTTTTTTTCAATTTTGACTGTAGTATTAGTTGCTAAAGACCCTAAAGTAATAATAACAGATGGTTTTTTAGCTTCAAGAAATTTTTTTATTTTCCATTCATTATGCTTACCTTGCATATCAAATATTGCCAATTTGGCATTGGGTAATCGATTCATAAAACCAGTGATTACAGTATTAAATTGATTTAGATTTTCACTTTTTATAAATACATAAGTATTGCCTACAGATTTCTGTATATTTGCATATGCTGACATGGATAAAAATATTAAGAGTATTACAGTTACAAAAGAAGTGACTTTTTGTGATTTCATTGATATGCCCATCTAATTTTAAAAAAACTTAGGTGTAGCGCAATGATGGATAAACTGCTTATCCGATACCAAGTCATTATAAGAATTCCTGGCTTTCTTATTATATTCAATGCTCCGTTCAGATCAGCATTGATTAACAAACTTTGCAGCGTTTTGTATAACCCCCTTTTGACTCGCTTTCCTGAGAATTCAGTCTTTCTACATTTAGAAAACTTTGGAATATCATCTAAATCTAACGCACTAGCTTTAGATGTATAACTTTCTTCATTAATAACAACTATTCCATTTTCCTGTTCAAACTTATACTGAACCAATTCTATCAGTCTTGTATGAGGTATCTGAACAAAGTTTTGATTATTACGCTTACCGATTTTTATTCCAGTTTTCCACTGCAAGTTATTTCCAATAACAAGAGTTCCTATCTTGTTCTCCACTAACCAATCTACAACCGTTCTGCTTGCAATATGCAAATAGTTATCTACCTGATTATTGCGTTTTTCAGTTATTTTCCTGATTCTATGGGAGTTAAAAATTCCTTTTCCTAACTTTGATTACAACTTAGCTTTTTGCTTATTCCATCGATGAGTTATACTCTTTAACGGTCTGCCGTTTACCATTCTTGGCTGAATATCAGCTTGGTTAGTTGCTACAGTCATTAAATTGTTTAAACCAAGATCAATACCAGCTATATTTTTGTAATTCAGTTGGTTATTTCTCATTTCCTCCGTATAAGTTGCTTTGATCAAAAAAAGACCATTTTTAGGGATTATCGATACTTCTTTAATCTGCCCTTCAATTAATGAAGTATCTAAAATAATGTTGGTTTTGGATAGCCTAATCTTATTTTCAGGTAATCCTCTTGTTCCTAAAGCTCCTTGCTCATAAGTAACAATATTCATAGATTTGTTATATTTAGGTAATCCTGGTCTTCCAGTAAATTTACTTAGGTTCTTTTTATATTCCTTTAAGGCTTTTAACCAATGTGACCAATTACTGGTAACTTGCTTCCAAACCTGGTTTAAGATTTTTCTTGGTAAGGCAGTCCAATTTTCGTTCGTTTTCATTTTATGGTAAAGAACTTTATAATTTAAAAACTCACTCTGGTTAAATAATGCTTGCCTAAGCTCATAAAGTCCGACGTTATACAATTGCTTGGTACTGACGCACAATGCTTCACATTCTTTATGTAAAGTATTACTTGGCTTAACAGATTTCAAGGTGATTGTTTTATTCATAGTTTTCTAATCAGCTCTTTTGCTTTCTTTCCTCCACGTCTTTGACCATATTGCAACCATACTGGTATTGATATTAAATCTTGCATTAAGTCTTCTTTATCTGAGCCAGATCGGTTAGCTTATTTCACCTTCAATAAGCGTTTCAATGTAATTAAAACCAAATCTGGTCAGTCTATCGTTCCGATACCAACTGGTATTTTTGAATTTAGTATTTTGCATAACTTAGGTCGTTTGTCGTTAAGCTCAGATGCAATTTTAGTAACAACTTGTTCAACAATCCATCTATTAGAAATACAAAACTCTTGCATTCTTTGAGACTGCCTTTCTAAATCTTTGTTTATGAGATGATACACGAGCATAAACAATGGTTTTTAATGGATGACAGCCTTCTTGGCACAACGCCCAGTATCATTTTTGATACGCTCCTTTAATGCGACCAACATTGAAGCGATTGTATGCATCTCGGTAAGAATAGCCGTTTTACCCATATTGATAGTTTAATTAAATTAATGTTGCTAATATAATATAAAAAGTAATTAAAAGTAACTTTTTTAGTTATTATTTACAACACTAAATCGTTGCATTATATTTATATAACTTATGTTAAATAATTAGTTAATATAACCATAAAGACATCCGACATTTATATTTTAATTCCTTCCCATAGATTTTCTATTAAACTATTCTTCACGGGATATGGAGTTATACTTCAGGAATTTTTTTCATCCTTCTATATTTAAATCACTTTTTTCTCTTTTGTCAAGGCTGAATGAGCAATTATAGCAAATAGTAGTTTTATTTACTGTATTTAGAATAGCCTGTTCAATAGGATTTAAATTCTGAGAAGAAGGAGGTTGATATATTTGCAATCAAGCAAAAAATATTTTATGAAAATAGTATATTGTATGAAAGACTAACACCTCTCTTTTCCTGCCGATAGAAGAAGAGCAAGACTAAGTTAGAACTGTATCAAATAATCCTATTTCGTAATTTATCTTCAATCTGCTTGCTGATATTTATTCTTCCTGATGTTGTCATCCCAATTGGTGATCAAAGTATGTAATGGTGGCCATATCTATCAGTTGCGACTCTGCCCATAATAGACTGCATATTCATATGGAATATTGATTTCGAACAAATTTTTTCTTTGCTTATTTTCAATAAATCCAAATAAAATGATATGGCGTAATACATCTATCATTTACTCTTCGGCTTTCTGGTATTTGACCAATAGTATAGCCGTTACCGCTATAATTTGTATTGCTTTCAATCAACTTGATAAATTTTTTAATATGGTATCGTATTTTGATTTTTGATAAATTTCATAATCGATCTCCAGTAGCTCAAGAATAATGTTATACTGACCACCCTATCTCTAAGTTAATTACGGGCGGTTGGAATGATGGATAGCTTGCTACCAATTTACGTCCATGAAAAATGTTATTCAACAATGGACAATTAAATACAAGGAGTAATATATTTTTATGACAAGAAATTACATTTTAAAATTTATAATAGGCATTGCTTTTATAAGTGTTTATCTATTGAATGCTATTCAAGCACAGATTGTTCATGTTACCATATTGCAAACAAATGATGTATATGAAATTATGGCAGTAAGCAATGGTACGCAAGGAGGTTTAGCAAGACTGGCTACAATTAAAGAACAATTGCTTGCGAAAAACCCTAATACATACACTATTTTATCCGGTGATTTATTTAGTCCTTCTGCACTTGGTACTGCTAACATCGATGGAAAACCCCTTGCTGGCAAACAAATGGTTGATTTGATGAATTTAGCTGGTTTGGACTACGCTACTTTTGGCAATCATGAATTTGATTTAAAAGAAGAACAATTCTATCAAAGGTTAGCTGAATCTAAGTTTAAATGGTTTTCTGGCAATGTTTTTGATAAAAACTTACAGCCATTTCCAAACGTTTCTGAATATGAAATATTGGAAATAACAGCTAAAAATAAAGTAGTTAAAATTGGTATTATTGGCGTTACATTAGATAGCAATCTTACTGATTATGTGAAGTATATTGATCCTTTTATTACAGTAAAAAAACAAGTTGAGTTATTAAAAAACAAAGTTGATATTCTTGTCGCAGTTACACATTTGGCTCTTGAGGATGATATTAAATTGGCAAAAATAGTGCCTGAACTTGATATTATTCTTGGTGGACATGAACACGAAAACATACAAATATGGCGTGGAAAAGACTTTACTCCAATTTTTAAAGCCGATGCCAATGCTCGTTCAGTGTATGTGCATGATTTATATTATAATACAGACACCAGTGAGCTTGACATAAAATCCCATTTAAAACTTGTTAATGAACAAATTCCTAAAAATACAGCGGTTCTTAAACAAGCTGAATATTGGGAAAATTTGGCTTTTGCAAGTTTTGAAAAAGACGGTTTTAATCCCAAGGAAATAGTTGTTACGACTACTGATGAACTTGATGGTACTGAGGTTAGTGTTCGCAATAAGCCTACGAAATTAACTGAATTAATTGCTAATGGAATGTTAAATGTAGCAACCAATACTGAGTTGACTATTTTTAATAGTGGTTCTATTCGAATTGATGATGTAATTCCAGTAGGAGAAATAATTGAATATGATATTATTCGGGTTTTACCATTTGGTGGAGAAATATTATCGGTAAGTATGACAGGTTCTTTATTAAAACAAGTTTTAGATCAAGGTGTTAAAAATAAAGGAACTGGTGGTTATTTACAAACTGCAAAAACTATACAGAAAGATGGTTCTTGGCTCATTAATGGTAAAGTGTTGGATGAAAATCAAAATTATATTGTTGCAATCAATGACTTTTTAGTTAGTGGTCGTGAACAAAATTTGGAATATTTGGACATTGAAAATAATCAGGATATACAGCCTATTAGTGAACATGGTGATATTCGTAAAGCTTTTATTCAAAAACTAAAGAAAACTTATCCATAACTAAAGTCTTGCGTCTGACGCAAAAAGGTGCATGATGCTATCGCTTATGCACCCTACGAATCAATTCGTAAGTAGGATTCTATTTAAACAGAAACTGTTTTCCAACAGATTTTCATCTTATTTATAGCAAATCCTAATAAAGAGGTATACTAAAAGCCCAATAAAATGTAGGTATAAAAATGATAAAAGCTTATTCATTAAATTTACGTAGTAAAATATTAGAATCGTATAAGGTTGAATAAGAAGCAAAACGTTTTAAAGTATCAGGAAAATTTGTATTTAAATTAATAAAGCAATTTAAGGAAACAGGAAACCCCTAAAATATCT
>JASFYV010000280.1:0-15837 GCA_045046925.1 Candidatus Marithrix sp.
GACGTAAACGTTTTTCTTTACGTTTTAACCTTATTGCTGCTATTTATAATAAGGAGCTTCTATTTCCTTCATAAATGACTTTTGCAAGAGGTCTAATAATTCTCGTATAAAGTTTTTACCTTCAACATTTATTGTCGGTTTACGGCCTCCATGGGAAACTTTAGGTTTTATACTTCCTGCTTCCTTAAATTGCTATAATTTAGCTGCTAAGGGAACTATTGTTTTTAACATAGAAAAATTACGAAGTAAACTTGGCATTCCAATTTGGACAAAAAGAGCTAGATTGGTTCTTACATTTCCGTTACAAGGTATTAAATTAATGTTGCTTATCCAAACACCAAACGATATCTTAACCAATGTTACTGGAACGGTTAGAAATTAGTCGGGTAGGTCGAGTTAGCGAAGAGTAACCCGACATAATTTTCTGGTGAATTTTCATATTTTGTATTTGATTCTTGCAATCGTTTGGTTCAGAATGTGGTTTATAGCATTTCACAATTCAGATAAATGTACTTCAATTTGAAGTAGCAAAATATTACACCCATAACAATTTGAAGTACTTATTTATTTGGTTTTATTAGTTAGTTTATATATTTACATAATAAAAACATTTAGTTATTATTTTTGGACAATAATTTGCTTACAATAGGTGTCATTGTTAAATTAGAATAATTCATAAAAGTTTAACAAATGATTAATAATATTATAACAATCATATGGCAATATGGAGGGTAACTCTGTTTTTTGACAGAGCTAAATTTAACTTGTGTAAGAGGAAATGGTCATGAATAAAGAACTACGTCAAGTTTTTTATATTATTTTTATATCTGCATTTTTATTAGCTATGAATGTTATTTTGACAATCAGTGGTTTTTATAAACCATTCGATATGTTATAGCCTATTATCAAATTTTTGAACAGTAGCATCTAGTTATCAATCGTACGTTTTATCTGTTTATTCCAAAGCTTTAATTTACGATAAATTGTCGGGGTACTTATTTCTAAACGTCTTGCTACTTCCGATATATTACCATTAGTTAATTTAATTGCTTGTTCAATAACTTCTTTTTCGGTTTGCCATAAAGGACGAATATTATCAACTGATAATGGAATGATTTCAGTTTCACAATGATGTTCTGAATCTGAAAAAGGTAGTAACATTTTTGCAGTTATTTCCGATATATCTTCATTTAAAATTACAAGTTTATAAATATAATTTTGTAATTGTCGTACATTCCCAGGCCAATCATAATTTAATAAAATTTGTTCAACATCATTGGTAAAACCATTGGATGGTTTATTTTCTTCCTTCGCATATTTACTTAGGAAATTATGAGCTAATAACAAAACGTCATTATCACGTTGCCTAAGAGGTGGTAAATGAATATTAATGACATTAAGACGATAATAAAGGTCTTCTCTAAACCGTCCAACTTCAATTTCAGTTAATAAATCACGATTAGTAGCACAAATAAAACGTACATCAACCTTTATTTGCATATCACTACCAACTTTATGAAAGGTTCCAGTTTGTACAAAACGAAGCAAACGAGTTTGTAATGCTAAATCCATATCCCCAATTTCATCTAAAAACAAAGTGCCTCCATCAGCAGATAATGCTGCACCCTCCCTATCATTCATAGCACCAGTGAATGCTCCTTTAACATGTCCAAATAATTCACTTTCGATTAATTCTTTGGGAATTGATGCACAATCAAGCACAATAAATGGTTTATCTTGACGCTGGCTTTGCTTATGTAATGCTACAGCACATAATTCTTTACCAGTGCCACTTTCTCCATTTAAAAATACTGAAGCTTTAGTATTTGCTACGGTATCTATCATTTGATAAACAGTTCGCATTGAAGGAGAAATGCCAATTAAATCAAAGTAACTACTACGATTTAACTTTTGAAATGATTCAACAGTTTTGTTTAAATCATGTAAATGTAAAGCATTGCGTAAAGTGATGATTAATCTATTTTGTTTAACTGGTTTTTCTAAAAAATCAAAAGCCCCACTACGCATAACTTTAACTACAGTATCAACTGAACTTTTTGAAGTGATGACAATTACAGTAATGTTAAGCTGTTGGGCGTATTTTAGAATTTTCATACCATTCATATCTGGTAATGTTAGATTAAGTAGAATTATTTCTGGAGTTATTTCTTGGATATTTTGTAATGCTTCAGAACCAGTAGTTATATGTATCAAATCAATGGGTTCTTTTTTTAGAAAAAAACTATATAATTCAGCAAATTCAACTAAATCTTCAACTAGTAATACACGAAATCGGGATTTCAAAATAGCCTCTTAATTCTAATTAAATCCAGTAGACATCTTTCCTAAATAACGAAAGCCATATAATTATATATGGTTGTAGTAAGTACTAAAGCATAAATTATATAGCAAAAATATAATAAAACGGTTTAAAATATTTAAAATATTTAAAATAATTATAATATAAACAAATATTTATTCTGTTTATACATATCTGTTTTATATTCGTTTAGCTATATTATAACGTAGAGACAAGGCATGCCTTGTCTCTACTTCAATTTGGATTCCAAAAAGTAATAAAGCTTGCTTATGCTTCAGTAGTTATATACTTCATGTAGGATGTAATGAGTTTACGAATTACATCTTTCGAGTGACATTAGATACACGATTGATGCAATTCATTCTGCATCCTACATTATATATCTTTATTTAGGAAAGATGTCTAGTATATATTTGAAGCTATATAAATGGTTTATGATAAACAGGCAGTATATAATCGATTTTGAAAATAATTAAGATAGATACTAAAATTCTATTTCTTGAAGGGAAAAATTATTAATTAGCAGAAAGGAGTTTCATGAGGATATCAGAAGCTATTGCAGAGATAGTTAAAATATACTTGTAGGATGCAGAACAAATTGCATTGGTTATATCTGGTTAATGTAATTCCTTATTACATCCTACATTAAGTCTATTTTTTAGTAAGTGATTCCAGCCATTTGGCAATAATAACCATATCTTGTGTTGTTACATTATGTAAAACACCTTGCATAGCAGCACTATTTCCACTATTACGCTTACCATTTTTAATATCTTTCATTTGGGCAAGAGAATAAATTTTATTTTGACCAGCTAATTTAGGATAAACTGATAAATTTGGACTTTTAGCATCAATCCCATGACAAGTACTGCAAGATTTGTCTTGAAATAATTTTGCTCCATCTGTATTTAACTGTTCTTCAATTATATCGATTGGCAAGGATAACAACCATTCAGCAATCATATCTATTTCATTTTTATCAACTATAACAGTGCCTCGCATGACAATACTGTGACCGTTCTTTCGTAACCCATTTTTAATATCATTTATCTGAGCTATAGTATAATCTTTATTTTGTCCAGCAAGTTTGGGATATTGCGGTTGACTGGGAGTATTGGCATCATCACCATGGCAAGCAACACAACCTCTATCTGCATATAATTTTGCACCAGGGTATGAATCACTCTGATTAACTTTATTATTTACTAAAATTTTTAGTTGCGAATCAGCCATACTATTAAAGCTCATCATAATTATAGCAAGACTTACAATTATTATTCTCATTTTTTTATCCAATTAATTATTCCTGTAATTTATCCAACTCATCTTGAGCATATTCATCTCCCTGTTCAACAGCTTGTATTAACCATTCTTTTGCTTTGGATAGGTCTTCGGCTACTCCCTGACCTTTTTTATACATCACTGCTAAATTTACTTGAGCATCTACATTACCTTGTTCGGCAGATTTCTGATACCATTCAGCAGCTTTAGTAAAATCTTGAGTTACTCCATCTCCTTCATAATACATTAAACCTAAATTATTTTGAGCTTTTTTATGTCCCTGTTCGGCAGCTTTTTTGAACCATATAGTAGATTCATAAAAATCTTGAGGTAGTCCTAAACCATCATAATACATCAACCCTAATTTAAATTGAGCCTCAGATAAATTTCCTTGAGCCGCATTACGATACCATTCGGTAGCTTTAACAATATCTGCTTCTATACCTTGACCATTTTCATACATCATGCCTAAATTCAATTGAGCTTTAGCATAATTCTGATTTGCGGCTTTTGTATACCATTGAATAGCTTGCTTAAATTCTTGTTCAACTCCAGTACCACTTAAATACATACTACCTAAAGCATTTTGGGCTGGTAAATAATTCTGATTTGCTGCTTTTTGAAACCAAACTACGGCTTGTTCAAAATCTTGTTCTACTGCTTCCCCCTGATAATACATAGTTCCTAAGTAAAATTGGCTTTTAGCACCTTCATTAATGGCAGCTTCTTTATACCATTGAAATGCTTGTTTTATATTTAATTCAACCCCTTTACCGTCATAATATAATTTACCTAAACTAGTTTGAGCTTGAGCATTGTTTTGAGCTGCTGATTTTTTATACCATAACAATGCTATCGTAAGATTTTGAGTTACTCCTTGTCCAGTTTCATACATAAGCCCAAGATTATACTGAGCTTTAGAATTACCAAGGCTTGCGGCCTGACGATTCCATTTTTCAGCTTTTGGAAAATTTTTAGCTTCGTCAATTAAATACAATTCTCCTAAATTAGCTTGGGCAACGACATGTCCTCGACTAGAAGCATTTGAAAACCATTGTTCAGCACGTTCCCAATCCTGTACTACTCCTTCACCATTTTTATACATGATTCCAAGCATATTTTGAGCATCTGCTATATTACGGGCTGCGGCTTTATGATACCATGAAGAAGCCTGAACAATATCTTTTGTAACCCCTATTCCATTATAATACATCATACCAAGCTGATATTGAGAGTTAGCATTGTCAGAATCTTTTTTAAATACCTGAATTGCTTTAGTATAATTTTTACCATTATAATATACCATACCATTCTCAAAGCTATTACCAACATTATCGTTATAATACCAATAAGTTATGCCAGCTAATATGGCGAGAATGACAATCAATATTTTTTTAAACATTTACTTAGACCTTTATCTTGAGTTAGCATATACTCAATTATAGCAAAAATTATTCTTTTTTATATAAAAACAATTATAAGCTAAGGAATCACTAGAGTACCTATTCCTTCATCAGTAAATATTTCTAATAGTACTGCGTGTTCAATACGTCCATCAATTATATGTACACCATGAACTCCACTTTGTACTGCATCTAAAGCACAACTAATTTTAGGTAACATACCGCCACTAATCGTTTTATCTTTAATTAAAGCTTGTACTTTATGAGTATTTAAACCGGTCAATAGTTCACCTTGTTTGCTTAAAACGCCAGTGGTATTAGTTAATAGCATTAATTTTTCTGCTTGCAAAACTTCCGCTAATTTACCAGCAACTGTATCAGCATTAATATTATAAGATTGACCATCCTTACCAACTCCAATTGGAGCTATTACTGGAATAAAATTACCTTGTACAAGCAAATCAAGTATAGCTGTATCAAAACTAGCAACTTCCCCAACATGACCGATATCGATTATTTCTGAAGCTTCCATTTCTGGATTATTATGAATAAAGTTTAGCTTACGAGCATGAATTAATTCAGCATCTTTACCAGTTAACCCAACTGCAGAACCACCTTGCCGATTGATTAGAGTAACAATATCTTTATTAACTAAACCGCCTAACACCATCTGTACTACATCCATGGTTTCACTATCAGTAACACGAATGCCTTGAATAAATTTGCTTTCTTTATTTAATCGTTTTAACAATTTAGATATTTGTGGCCCTCCACCATGTACTATGATAGGATTTATTCCAACCCGTTTCATTAAAACTACATCACGAGCAAAACTATTTTTTAATGTTTCATCCACCATGGCATTGCCACCATATTTGATGATAAAAGTTTTACCAACAAATTTATTAATATATGGTAATGCTTCAGTTAAAACATGAGCAATATTTTTAGCCGAAGAAAGTGTTAAACTCATAATTATTTAGTTACAAAATTAATATATATGTCAAAGTATAGCAATTATGCTTGATTGTAAATGGATTAGGTCAATTTAATAAATGTTTGTAAGCTGAATCTTCAATACCATTAAGTTAAGCAGGGCGAACACATAGGTTCGCCCCTACAATATTGAAATATATTACATTATGTAGGGGCAGACCTGCGTATCTGCCCTTAACTTAATGGTATTAGCTGAATCTTGGAATAACTTATATTCTAGGAGCTTCTATTTGATTTAATATTTCATTTAATACTGTGTCAACATCATGCCCTTCAATTTCTAATTCAGGAGCTAAAGATATACGATGACGTAAAGTTGCTACAGCAATATTTTTAACATTATCAGGAGTAACAAAATCATGATTTGCTAGTAAAGCTGAAGCTCTAGCTGCCCGAATTAATGCAATACTACCACGTGGCCCAGCACCTAAACTTATACCTGACCAAGTACGAGTAGCACGAACTATCTTTACTGCATAGGCATATACTCGATCATCAACCTGTAAATTTGCTACAATTCGTTGTAAGGCTAAAATACTTTCTGGTTTTACTAGTTGTCTTATAACTTTAACATCTAAATTTTCTCCAACTTTAGCTGTTGTAATTTGTTTTACTAATTGATTTTCTTCAATATTAGTAGGATAATTAATTTTAATTTTTAATAAAAAACGATCCAGTTGGGCTTCTGGTAATGAGTAAGTTCCTTCTTGTTCAATTGGATTTTGAGTAGCAAGAGTCATAAAAGGTGATGGCACTGTAAAAGGTTTACCTTCTATAGTAACTTGTTGTTCTTGCATCACTTCTAATAATGCTGCTTGACTTTTGGCTGGAGCTCGATTAATTTCATCAGCTAAGAGTAAATTAGTAAAGACTGGGCCTTTGCGAATTTTAAATTCTTCAGTTTTTATATCATACATAGCATGTCCAGTCACATCACTTGGCATTAAATCTGGAGTAAATTGAATTCGGTTAAAATTACCAGCAAAAGTTTTTGCCAAGGCTCGCACTAATAAAGTTTTGCCTAAGCCAGGAACTCCTTCTATCAAGACATGGCCGGCTGCTAATAATGCGATTAACACCTGTTCAATAATATCTTCTTGGCCAACGATCACTTTACTTATTTCTGCACGAATTTGTTGAACAATATTAATGGCACGTTCTAACTGACCATCATTCATATGGCTTTCCTTATTTTACTGATAATTTTAACAGTCTGAATTAAATTAGTATTTTTACCAGTCAAAATATCTTCTATTTCTATTGCAGGCAATTTACATTTTTGAGCTAATTGCTGACTTAACTGTGAAGCAGATAATTGCTTCCAATTAGGATGAGTTGCATTTATTTGTTGCATTAGAGTTTGTCTCACATTATTCAGTAAAGTTGTTGTTTTACTGTGTCGCCATAGAAAATTACCACTGGCTTCTATATGCTCAAGTAAACTTCTACGCACTGGTTTTGGCATTGGTAAGAGTGGTCCAAATCGTTGGCTAACTGACCATACCCAAAATAATAATAATATTGTAGCACTAATCACGACTGTCCACATATATGTCCATATTAATGTTAATAACGATGGTATTTTAGTTGGTGTATCTAGGTTATTAATTTTATTAACAGGAGTGTTTTGTGTGTTGTGCGTAAGTGTATAATTTAACAGCCATATTTTAGTTTCTAAACGTTCAAAATGGGTTAAATGCCATAAAAACTGAGCATGATCATAAGCGGCAATTTTATCGTTCTCAATAAATGATAAGTCACTCAAAACAATAATTATTCCAGTACCATAATAATACTGTAATAAATGGTTGCCATAGTTATTTTGAATATTTTTAATTGGTTCATCATCATTTGCTTTAAGGTAATAATTTGAATCAAATAAAACTTGTAACTTATACTGTTGCCACATAAATTCTGTTGGTTTTATCTGGGTTGCAATTGAGTCATTTTGATATTGGAATATGTTAAGTTTTTTAAATAGTAAATCTGGCTGAATATCTATATTTTGCTCATTATGAATAACATTACTAACAACAATTAAATGACCACCATTATCTACCCAATTCAATACTTTTTGAGTTGTTTGTTCATCCAATGAATTATTATATTGTAATAAAATTAAAGTATCTTGATTATTCAATTCTTGCTCTGGAAAATATTGTATAGTTGTAACTAAGGTTCCCATTTGCTCTAATAATTTTTTAGCTGCTAACAATGGATCATTATTTGTTTCTGTCGAGAATTCTACCTCTACTTTTTCAAATTCAAAATTATTATAAATCCAATAACCACACATAATTAAACAACCCATGACTATAGCAATTATTATAAATTTAATATTTTTCATAATTAATAAGTTATTTGTTTAAATTAAATCCGTAAATATATTTTTAAGTACATCATATTGATGATAGTTTCCGTATTGATGATAAATAATATATACTTTAAGTTTGCTTTAAAAAAAATAATTTTGATCTTAATTTACCAAATTTAGTTCTGAAAATATTGCATATTTAATATATTAAATCGAAACCTTCTATATATCTAGACCAATATGATAAAAATCCCTAATTATAAGATCATCAAACAAATTTATGAAGGTAATAATTCTATAGTTTACCAAGGAATTAGGCAACAAGACCAACAATCAGTTATTTTAAAAATATTAAGACAAGACTATCCATCTTCAGAAGTTTTGGCCTACTATCGTCAAGAATATGAAATTGTTCAGTATTTAAGAAATATATCTGGAGTGATAAATGTTTATAATATCGAACAGTATCAAAATAAACTCTTAATATGTTTGGAAGATTTTAATGGCATAAGTTTAAAAATGCTTGATATATCTTCTTTTAAATTAGCAGAAATACTTGCTATAGCTATTCAAGCTGCTGAAATATTGGGACAAATCCACCATGAAAATATTATCCATAAAGACGTAAATCCAGCTAATTTTATTTGGAACTCTAACCAAAAAGCTTTAAAAATAATTGACTTTGGGATTGCTACCCAATTATCACGCCAGTATTTATCATTAAAAAATCCAGATATATTGGAAGGCACAATTTCTTATTTGTCTCCAGAACAAACTGGTCGAATGAATCGAGACTTAGATTATCGAACTGATTTCTATTCGCTTGGAGCTATGTTTTATGAGTTATTTACTGGCCAATTGCCTTTTGATTCACAGGATGCGATGGAATTAGTTCATTGCCATATTGCTAAACAACCCATTTCTCCGAAGCAAATTAATCCAAAATTACCTCAAGCCATCTCTGATATTATTCTAAAGCTATTAGAGAAAACTGCCGAAGCACGTTATCAAAGTGCATGGGGGATTAAAGCCGATTTAGAAAAAGTACTAGAATATTTATCTACTTCTCAAGATTCAGTTAACTTACAATTTGAACTAGCTCAACAAGATGCTTCTGATCGTTTTCAAATTTCCCAAAAACTCTATGGTCGAGAATATGAAATAAATACATTACTGACAGCACTTAAACGAGTGGCTTCTGGTACAACAGAAATAATGCTAGTTACTGGTTATTCTGGTATTGGCAAATCTATATTAGTTAAGGAAATTTACCGTTCTCTTACCAAAATTCAAGGCTATTTTATTACAGGTAAGTTTGGCCAATTACAACGTAATATTCCTTACAGTGCTATCGTTAATGCTTTTAAAGAATTGATTCAACAGTTATTGACTGAAAATGCAGAAAAAATTTTAATTTGGCAAGAAAAACTCTTAGCTACATTAGGGCCTAATGGTCAAATAATCATTGATGTCATTCCTGAAATTGAGCTAATCATTGGAAAACAACCAAATGTTCCACAACTGGGAGCAATGGAATCTCAAAATCGGTTTAACTTAGTATTTCAAAATTTCATTCAAGTATTTTGTCAATATCCTTTGGTAATCTTTTTAGATGATCTTCAATGGGCTGATTTAGCAACACTTTCTTTGTTAGAAAATATCATGTCTAGTAAAAAAATTAGCAATCTATTTATTATTGGAGCATATCGAGACAATGAAGTTGAATCTAGCCATTCACTAATAGTAACACTGGAAAATTTACGCAAAGAAAACGTTGTTATTAACCAGATTACATTAAAGCCACTAGCTTTTGAACATGTAAATCAACTGATTGCTGATAGTTTATATCAGAGTTTACCAACGGTAAGTTCATTAGCCGATTTAGTTATGCAGAAAACTGGTGGTAATCCATTTTTTATAAGTCAATTTCTGTACACATTGTATGAAGAAGATTTGCTTAATTTTATCCCACCAATAAATAAGCAAAAAGGTCATTGGCAATGGGATATTGAGCAAATAAAATCTCTTAATATAACTGATAATGTAGTGGAATTAATGATTGCTAAATTAAAGAAATTACCGACAGCAACTCAACATGTATTACGTTTATCAGCATGTATTGGCAGTGATTTTGATTTAGAAACTTTATCTATGATTTATGAAAAATCAGTAATTGATACTTTTCAAAATTTACAACCAGTTTTGACAGAAAGGTTAATTTTTCCAACTTCATCTCATAAATTACACAGTGATGAAATTTGCTCCTCACAATTGACAATTAATAATTTTCGGTTTTCACATGATCGGGTGCAACAAGCTGCTTATACATTGATTGATGAAGAACAGAAGAAAATTATACATCTACAAATAGGGCGTTTATTACTTAAAAATACAATAGCTGATAAATTAGAAGAAAAAATATTTACTATTGTAGGACATTTTAATCAAAGTATTAAGTTAATTACTGAGGAAAAACTGAGACTTGCTGAACTTAATTTGATAGCTGGGCGAAAAGCTAAACAGGCAATGGCTTATGGAGCAGCAATAATTTACTTAAATGCTGGAAAGGAATGTTTGCCAAATAGAAGTTGGAAAATAGAATATGATTTAACTCTTAATCTGCATATAGAAGCAGCAGAAGCAGCCTATCTCAGTGGCAATTTTAAACAGATGGAAGAATTGGTAAAATTAGTGTCACAGCATGCTAAAACTTTATCAGATGAAGTAAGAGTTTGTGAAATTTTAATGTCAGCTTATGTTGCCCAAAATAAAAGACAAGAAGCTATTAAAACAGCCTTAATTTTTGTAGATCGATTAGGTATTAATTTTCCTAAAGAATCCACTAAAGAAGATGTTAAATTAGCTTTACAAGAAATGCAAAAATTATTAGTTGGTAAATCGATTCAATCACTCATTGACTTACCGATAATGACCGATCCTGATAAGGTATTAGCGATGCGTGTTATTGGAATCGTGATTCCAGCAGCCTACTTTGTATCACCAAGTTTGATGACTTTAATGGTACTTAAACAAGTTGAGCTATCATTTGAATATGGCAATGTTGCTGAATCAAGTTTTGCTTATGTTTGTTATGGATTTATCCTTTGTGGCATTGTTGTAGATATTGAATCTGGATATAAATTTGGTCAATTAGCTTTAGATTTATTGGAGCGATTAGGTGAAAATAGACTTAAAGCCAGGGTCGTTTTTTTATTTAATAATCTAATTAAATTATGGAAATGGCATGTTAAAGATACATTGCAACCATTGTTAGGAAATTATCAAATTAGCTTAGAGACTGGAGTGTTAGAATTTGCAGCCTATTCTATTCAAACCTACTCCTATTTTTCTTACTTTATCGGCAAACAGCTTAATACTCTTGAACAAGAAATGGCTAAGTATAATAATGCAGCTACTCAACTTAAACAAGAAGGAGCTTTTAATAGACATTATTTGTATTGGCAAGTAGTTTTAAACTTAACGGGACATTGCAATCATCCATGCCTATTAACTGGTAAAGTTTATGATGAAAAAATTTATTTAAAACGCTATCAACAAGCAAATGATAAAACTGGACTCCATAATTTCCACCTTAATAAATGTATTTTACATTATCTGTTTCAAGAATATACAGCAGCAATTGAGAATGCAGAGATAGCCGAACAACATTTAGATGGTGTCACTAGTTCATTACCAGTAGCCATATTTCATTTTTATGATTCTCTCATACGATTGGCATTGTATCCTAATTTAACCGAACCAGAACAAGCAGCTATTTTAAAAAAAGTAGCAATCAATCAGGAAAAAATGGCAAAATGGGCCAAGCATTCTTCAACAAATTTCCTGCATAAATTTTATTTAGTGGAAGCAGAACGGTGTCATATTTTAGGTGAAGATGGTGATGCTAGAGAACATTATGATCAGGCAATTAAGCATGCTGAAAAAAATGGATATATCAATGATGCAGCTTTAGCTTATGAATTAGCTGGAAAATTCTACTTACAAAAAAATAAAATTAAGTTAGCTCAATTGTACTTACATGATGCTCATTATTCTTATCAGCAATGGGGAGCTGTTGCTAAAGCAGAAAATTTAGAAACTAAATATTCACAATTTTTTACTTCTAAACCAGTAACTGTTAATATTTCTGAAACAACTTTAGCAACCATGATATCTTCAACAATATCCTCAACTTCTACTGCTTCAGATTGGTTAGATTTAAACAGTGTAGTAAAAGCATCTCAGACTTTATCAGGAGAAATAATATTAGGTCATTTATTAGAAAAGATGATGCATATTGTGATTGAAAATGCTGGAGCAGAACAAGGCTTTTTACTATTACCCAAGCAAAATGAATGGTTTATTGAAGCTGAAGGTAATATAGATAATGTTACTGTTTTACAATCTAGCTCGATAAATAATATATCAGTCAATATCGTGAATTATGTGATTAGAACTAAAGAGCCATTGGTGTTACATAATGCAAGTCAAGAAGGTAATTTTACTAATGATTCGTATATTATTGAACATAATCCTCAATCAATTCTATGTATTCCACTACTTAATCAAAAGAAGCTAATTGGAATATTATACTTAGAAAATAATCTAGCTACTGAAGTTTTCACTGTTAATCGAGTTGAAATTTTGAATTTATTATCTTCTCAAATAGCAATTTCCATTGAAAACTCATTATTATACGATAACTTAGAACAAAAAGTTGTAGAACGTACTCGTGAACTTCAAATAGCCAAAGAAACTGCAGAAGAAGCAAATAAAGAAATTATGGAAAGTATTGAATATGCTGAAATTATTCAAAGTTCTTTGTTGCCTAATATGCAGCAGGTAAAAACTTATATGCCAAACAGCTTCTTTTTATGGATGCCAAGAGATGTGGTGGGTGGCGATATGTTATATGCAGAGCAAGTTAAAAATGGGTTTATTGTTGCAGTGATAGATTGTACTGGCCATGGAGTTCCTGGTGCATTTATGACCATGATTGTGTCAACCAATTTACGCAGAATTATTCGGGAACAGATTTCTCATTCACCAGCAAATATTTTAAAACAACTCAATTTTTTGGTAAAAACCTCATTACAACAAGATACCGAATATGCTAAATCCGATGATGGCCTTGATATAGCTATTTGTTTAGTAATAAAAGATACTTTGACTTTTGCTGGAGCTAGATTACCACTTTATTATATTTATAATGATCAAATAACGATGATTAAAGGTGATAAGCAAAGTTTAGGCTATAAAAGGTCTGATATAAATTTTGCCTTTACTAATCATACAATTAAAATTGAAGCTGGTATGTCCTGTTATTTATCTACCGATGGTTTTACCGATCAACTTGGTGGTCATAAACGTCTTTTACTTGGAAAAAAACGGTTTAAAAATCTATTATTAGAAAATTATCAACGACCTTTTACAGAACAATCAGAAATTATATTACAAGCTTTTAATGATTATAAAGGTAATAATGATAGACAGGATGATGTTACTGTCGTAGGGTTTGGAGCAGAATTATAAATAGGATAATTGTAATAGACTTATGGTAACAATAGGTGGTTGGTATTTACTAAATCGAGAAATGCTATAATCCACAGTATTGTGTTATATTTATAATAAGATATTTATTTCATTATTTATATAGGTTAAAATAACCTAAAATCATAATAGAGACCATTCAATGAATATAACCAATAAAATTACCTTACTAGTAATGTTTTGTTTTATCATCGCATTATTCATAATGTTACCTTTTGTTTTATATCATATAAATAAATCTGGTCAACAAGAAATTGAACAGTATAAACAAGAAGAGCTTAATCGAGTTAAAAAATCTTTACAAGAATATGTTGATATAGCCTATGTAACATTAGATACTAACTATAAAAATGCCATGGACAAACAATATTTGGCTAGACATTATGGTCAACAACTAATCAATATTGTAGACATTGCAGAAAGTATTCTTAAAACTAAAGCCGAAGCAGTTAAAATAGATGGTCTGGAACTGTCTGAAGCATTAGAACAAGCTGCAACAGAAGTTTCTAAACTTAGTTATGATAAAGGTAATGGTTATGTTTGGATTAATGATACTACTGAACCATATCCAAAAATGATCATGCACCCATTGGATAGCAGTTTAAATGGAAAATTATTAAATGATCCTAAATATAACAGTGCAATGGGTAAAGAACAAAATATTTATCAAGCTGCTGTAGAAGTTTGTAACCATCATGGTAAAGGATTTGTTGATTATTTATGGCCTAAAATTACCCCTAATGGTGTAATTAACGATATGCCAATGTTGGCTTATGTTCGACTATTTGAAGATTGGAATTGGGTAATTGGTACTGCAATTTATGTTGATAATGCAATTGAAGACGCAATTGAAAAAAGTAAAGAAGATATTAGAAAAATGCGTTATAGCAATGGGATAGGTAACTTTTGGATTGCTACTACTAAATTAAAAATGCTAGTTAATTCCGATGATTTCACGCTTGAAGAACAAAATCTATCTGGACAATCTAAACAATATTATGCTGCTATTTTAAAAGCCTGCCAACAGCAGAATGGTAATTGTTTCCACACTAATAATTCAGCTAAATTACCAAATACAGATGAGAAGGTAGCCAAGTTATCTTATGTGAAATTGTATGAACCATTGGGTTGGATGTTAGGTACTGGATTTTATTTAGATGATATTAATAAAGCAGTTGCTAACAAAGAAATTATGATTAGAGAACAGATTAAAAATATGACAATTACATTGGTAATGGTTGTTATCATTGCAGTAATCTTAATTAGTGTGTTGGGTTATATCATGATGAAATATTTTCCAAAATTAAAACAATCCATTTTGCAACATCCGATAGAACCTATTTCCCAAGAGATGACTCTAATCAGGGAAGAAATTTATCATCCAGTTGGTGGAGAAGTAATAACTCCATCACCCGATAATAGTGGAAGGATGATACATACTGATGAATGTATTAAGATGGTACAAGAAGTCAGCAAAACCTTAATAACAGAACATTCTAAATGGTTAGCAGTTAATATCTCTCAACCAGAAAATTATCCTACAAGACCAGAGAATTCTTCTATAGAAGATATAAAAAGACAAGCTAGAATGCGATCTCATACCAATACAGTGATAAATGACTTGAATAAGATGGTTGATAAATAATCGTTTTACGAACTGGTCGAGTAGCCCTAGGGAATTACCCCAAAGGCTCTCACAGAACTGGACGTGAAACTCTTGCTTTATAATCAATAGTTCGGACAGTTTTGAAACTTACAAAATGAGGTTTCATAAGGGATTGATTTTACTTAGTTCAATTAAATCTAACTCAGCTTTTTACCTGAGTAGCATTTAATTAGGTGTTCTAAAGATATACCTTTACGCCTATTGAGGTTATACCTTTTAAAACTGTCCGAACCATTGATAATTCAATATAGGTTTTGACAGCACATTTATTTCGACACCTCATTTAAGGGTTCATTTGCATTCATCT
>JASFYV010000281.1:0-5252 GCA_045046925.1 Candidatus Marithrix sp.
ATCACCATTGTTGGGGATATTTGGGTCTTTAATAAAATTGGCAGTACAAGATTTTTCACTGATCATATTCACTGTACCATTAGTATCACAATCTCCAGAAAAGCTATCTAAAACCCATTCTATTTCTGGTTCGGCAATAAGAGTAGTAATTGTGTTGGCTACCACTATTTCTTCACAATTTTCTAAACATTCTTGAGTTTCAGTTTTGACCGTGCCTTTAGCAGTTGGTATGGCAATAGTTAGAGGATAACCTTCGATAAAAGTAGCTATACAAGTTTTATCACCATCCATAGTAACGTTACCATTTTCATCACAATCGCCACTCCATATAGTTGCTAATTCTGAGGTAGTGGTTAAGTTAATTATTTTGCTACTTAGATATGTTTGAGTACAGCTAATTCCACAATCGTTAACTATCCCTTCTCCTTCAACAGTAATTGTTAAAATATGTTCTTGAACAAAATTAACAGTACAGGTTTTATCTTTATTTATTCGTACTTCACCATTTTCATCACAATCACCTGTCCAACCATCAAATATCCAACCGGAATCTGGAATTGCGGTTAGAGTTAGTTCGGTTTGGTCGGCATAATCATTTTCACAATCACTACCACAATTTATGCCGTAGGAAGTGGTTATAGTTCCATTACCAGTTTTTTCTACTTTTAAATTATGTAATACAATAGGTTGAGAAGGTATTACTTCATCAGCCAAAACTTCATGGGTTTCTACAGGTGACACACTACCATTAAAATTAATATCTCCAGCATAAGTTGTGGTTAAGGATTTTGTACCATCACTAAGAAAAGTAATATCACAGCTAGTTGCTGGAAGGGTTGCTGTACAACTGTCTGTACCATCAGTCACAGTTACATCACCAGTTGGATTGCTGCCTGATGCTGGAATTATTGTGAAATTTATTGTTACTGTTCTATCTATTTTTGATGGATCGGGGTTATCACTAGTAATTGTAGTAGTGGTTGCAACTTTGCTGATTGTGAATGTTTGGGTAACATCATTTGCTGGAGCATAGCTTGCGTTGCCAGCTTGTGAAGCTGTAATTGAACATTGGCCAGCGGATACAAAGGTTGTTTCTCCAGTGCTGGCATTAACTGTACAAACTGGTGTAGTGGTAGAGGCATAACTTACATTTAATCCACTGTCTGAAGTTGCAGATAAAGTTAATGAATCTGTTAATATTTTACTTCCAGGATTAGTGAATGTTATGATTTGAGCAGTTTTACAACCACCATCGGTAATTGTCCAACTATCAGTACTTGTCATATTAGTACGAGCAGCTTCGGCAGCAGAACCAAATGTACATATACTATTCCCACCATGAAAAGTAACATTTGTCTGAAGTGTTAAACTATCCCAGCCCACTAATAAAGCATCATAATTTGCGGTTGAGAGCGTTACTCCACTAAACATATTCGTCATGTTAGTAACACCACCAACAGTCCAGCCACTTATATTTTGATTAAAAGCAGTTGTACCAGCAAACATACCAGCCATATTAATAGCACTGCTAACATTCCAACCACTTATATTTTGATTAAAAGCAGTTGCACCAGCAAACATAGAAGACATATTAGTAGCACTACTAACATTCCAACCACTTATATCTTGATTAAAAGCAGTGGCATTTGCAAACATAAGACCCATAGTTGTAGCATTGCTAACATTCCAGTTATTTATATCTTGGTTAAAAGAAGTTGCATTGTTAAACATATAACCCATATTTATCGCACTGCTAACATCCCAACTACCTATATTTTGATTAAAAGCAGTTGCACTTTCAAACATATAACTCGTGTTTGTAGCACTGCTGGGAATCCAGCTACTTATATCTGAGTTAAAAGCAGTTGCAGCCCGAAACATAGCAGCCATATTTGATACATTGCTGACATCCCAACTATTTAGAGGTTGGTTAAAAGCAGTCGCAACCCGAAACATATGACTCATATTTGTAACATTGCCAACATCCCAGCTATTTAGAGGTTGGTTAAAAACAACTGCACCGCTAAACATATAAGTCATGTTTACCACATTGCTAACATCCCAACCACTTATATCTGAATTAAAAGCAATTGCATCCCGAAACATGCTATTCATATCTGCCACATTACTAAGATTGGGAGAATCTGTAGCAGTTATTTGTAAATTACTTGCTCCATAAAAAGCAGCATTCATATTTTTCCAAGCAATATTTCCCCACTGTATAACTTCTAAAATTTTATCTTTTTCTGTTTCATTATTAATATAAATAGCTGGAAAAGTACCCTGAATATTAATTATATGTTCACCAGCCGAAGAAAAAGTACAAGTTCCATCTCCAGTAATTCCAGTCTGTTCAAAAGTACCATCATTATCACAGTCAATTTCATAGTTATAGGTGTAAGAACCACTATTTGTGGGGATAATAATATCTTCATTCGCCGTAGTCGTCCGCCACTTAGTGATGAACCAAGTGCTATCTGCCATAGCATTCTGCACAAAAAATAACATCAGCAAAAAGAGATAACGTTTCAACTCATTCTTTCGATGTACCTTACCTTTAAAACCAGCTAAATTAGACATATCCACCCCCAAGCATTAGTTCTACTAATCCAAAACGCCGTTTAGACGCACCTTGCCCATTAAACCCGGCCATTTTCTTATTTTTACGTGATAATAATGATTGAGACATATTCATACCGATAGTTTTGTAATGAAACCCAAAAAAACTAAAAATTTGCTTTACCTATAAAAGTTTTAACCTTGTGTATATCAGCACATAACGTATGTAAAACATTATATTGCATTTTAATAACCTTATCTAATTATTTATTAAAAATCACTATCAATAACATCATAATTATTGATTGGAAAATATTTCATTCACTATTAGTTGTTTCTCACTTAGTAATATCCGCCCACTCTGTATAAAAAATAGTAAAATTAATAAATTCAGTATTCTAATAATCATTTTTAATACTCCTTTATGTTTAAATAAAATTTCAAGATAAATTAACAACTATAATTATATCACAAAATAATTGATATATATCATATTTATTTCTATAATGCTAAGGTTTTGTCACTATTTAAATAGGAATACTACAGAACGGTATGATAGGCATTCCCAACCTAGAAGTTGAGAACTAGAATCAGTAAAAGTAATACTAGTAAATACGCTATTGCCAATATTAGAATTTACCTTGCTTAGTATAACTTGCAAAATATTTTCACTATTAAATGAATTAAAAAATCCTGCGGTACTGAACAATTATGCTTTGCTAACTATTGCTATTTCTGATGCTCGTAATGCCTTTATATATTGCATCTAATTTGGTGTATAACCATATAAATTATGAGTTATTTTTACATGAATAAGAAATATAATCAACTTGATTTTTTAGCAATTTTAAGCTTAAAATAACCTTCTAAATATCACAATAGATAAAAAACACATGTAAATAACACTAACTCAAGAAGAAAAAATAAAAATCTCCAATAGAAATATACCAAATTATGCTTAAAATTCTTGAAAGAGAGGAGGGACTTGGAATCAATAACATATTTATCGTAGAACCCAGAGAGGTATTTTATACAGCAACTAATTAAGAATACTAAATATATAGTTTTGGTTTATAATAATACTAGAGGAGTTCTTGAACCTTCTGAAAAAGATAAAGATTTGACTGACCAATTAATGCACGCTACTGAATTATTATATTTACAAGTTATTGAGCATCTTATTATTACTAAAGAAGGTTTTTATAGTTTTAATATAAATGGAGTTTTGGATTAATTAGAACATAGTAAAAAAAGTATGTGGTTTATTGAGGAAGAGAAGATTGAGAAAAGAGTCGAACAGAAAGGTATTAAAATTGGAGAAGAAAGAGGGACTCAAAGAAGGGAAAATCGAAATATCAGTAATTGTAGAAGCTTCAGGCTTGTCAATAGAAACGATGATAAGTAATTATTTTTAAGGAGATTATTTTATGATAGAACCTATTACAGCTACTATCGCAACTGGTATGGTAATAAATGCTGGTTGGGATGGTTTTAAGAAAGGCTTTGAAAAATTTAAAAATAATTCCGAATGGAATAAAATTGATCGTAAGCAAGCAGAAAATGATTATCGCAATAATATAAAAATTCTATACGGTAATTTACGCATTTTAGGTAATTTGAATACTGTGTCATTGGATGGGATTTTCTCTGATGTGTTTATTTTGGATAAAGTTTCTGCGACTCGAAAGTTTGATTTGCAATGTTTACAGGAAGATCATGCAATATTGCATAATGTAAAACGGCAAAATGGTTTGGAGCTTGTTAAAGATACCGTTAATAATAATAGCAATCGCTTGTTTATTTTAGGTAAACCAGGAGCTGGTAAAACCACTTTTTTGAAGTATATTGCATTGCAAGCTGCTGATTATAAAATTAATAAAATTCCTATCTTTGTGGGTTTGAAAGAATGGTCAGATTCTGGTTTGGATTTAATGGAGTTTTTGGTTAAACAGTTTGATATTTGTAATTTTCCTAATGCTGAAGTGTTTATTAAACATATTTTGCAGACTGGTAGTGCAATTGTATTATTTGATGGTTTAGATGAAGTAGTTAAAGAGCAACGGGATAATGTGATTCATGTCGTTGAAGATTTTACCAAAAAATATACGGTGACTCAATGTTTAATTACTTGTCGGATTGCTGGCAATGAATATCAATTTGATCAGTTTAACTATGTGGAAATGGCTGATTTTACCAATGACCAAATGCGAACTTTTGCGACTAAATGGTTTCAAAAAGATAAGGAGAAACAGGAGTTATTTTTACAGGATTTTTTTAAAGCTGAGAATGAAAATTTGCGGGATTTAGGACGGATTCCATTATTATTAGGATTATTATGTTTAAATTTTGAAGCAACGTTACAGTTTCCAGCTCGCAAGGTAGAATTGTATGAGGAAGCGATTGAAGCTCTGTTGAAAAAATGGGATGCAATGCGGAATATCAAGCGAGATACGGTATATCATAAGTTATCTTTGGGGCGAAAACGCCAGTTATTTGCTAGGGTTGCCCATGAAAATTTTACTGCAAAGAAGATATTTTTCAAACAGCAAGATTTAACCAAACAGATTGTTAAGTTTTTGCATGAGTTACCACCCACGGTACTGGGCTTGGACTATAATGAAATTTGTAAATATACTTAAATATCAGTAAGTTACACCAAATTGACAAAATATCTAACTAACTGATATTTAACA
>JASFYV010000282.1:0-13040 GCA_045046925.1 Candidatus Marithrix sp.
TGTTCCTTCCACCATACTCTCCAGACCTAAATAGAAAATTATTGGGCAGTAATCACGGATCAAGAAGGTGAAAAATACTTGCGAAGACTTCAATAAGGCGATAGACTTAGCCTTTCAAAAAGATTATTGAATTTAAATAGTACTATACTTAACCACTCTTTTAAGTTCAATTATTCTTAATCTATTATTTTGTCGATAACTATTTCCAATAGCTAAAACATCATTTAATGACCCCATTTTAGTCAAGTGGCCAATTGTGATAGTGTGATTATCACTAATATTAACTATCATTTCTTAATTAGTTTTCATATATTCACATAATTTATTCTTCTTTTTCTACTTTGTCCTTATCCTAAACCTATTTTTTAACTTAAATACCAATATTTTTTCTGAAAAGCTATAAGTAGTATTTTATCACTAAACTACCAATTATAAAGTTAAAATTATTTTATATTCATAACTGAAGTTGCGCAGACAATATATAGATTTTTGGTAGGATAAGTTTATGAATTGCATTAAATTTATCTTATGGTGCAATTTGTGCTTCATTGTATCTTACATGAGAAAACTATTCAATTATTGGTAAAAAAATTGTAAAAGTAGTTTGGCCAGGTTTACTTTTCACTTCAATCTTACCTTCGTGTTTATCAATGATTTTTTTTACAATATCTAAGCCCAGACCACTACCTTCTCCAGCAGGTTTAGTAGTAAAAAATGGGTCAAATATTTTAGGTTGAATATCAGCAGGAATACCAGTTCCACTATCTGTAATACTAATTATAATTTGTTCAGGTTGTTTTATTAAATCAATCTGTAAAATTCCTTTTTCATTCATCGCTTGTAATGCATTATGAATCAAATTTGTCCATACTTGGTTTAATTCATCTGGATAACATAAGATAAATGGTAATTCCATGTAATTTTTAATTATTTCAACTCCATGTTTTAATTTACTATGATATAAAGTTAAAACTGTTTCAATGCCATCATCAACTTTAGCGGCTATTTTTTTTCCAGATTGATCGTAATGAGCAAAACTTTTAAGAGCAAAAATAACTTTACCAGCTCTTTGAACTGCAATAGTTATGGCTTGAGCACTTTTTTGCAAACTAACTAATTTATATGCTGTATTTAATATTGTTTGGCTTTGCAAATTTTGTAATAATGGTAAAAAATCAGAGATATTATCTTGATAGATTCCCATATCTACTAAAGTATCTGCAATAATTTCTACATTATCAATCTGTTGTTCTGTTAATTGTTTAACTAAAGACCGTCGATATTTACGTTTTTCTCTGGAAGACAGCACAATGTTCTGCTGGCTAGCCTGTTGGAGTAACTTAAAGAAATTTTGTTGCAAAGTAGGAGATAATAATTGAAAAAAAGCTGGTAATTGAGTTAGATTTTGGGTTAAAAAATTGGTTATATTTTCTACTGAAGAACGGATTGCACCTAATGGAGTATTTACTTCATGAGCAACTCCAGCAACTAATTGACCAACTGCTGCCATTTTTTCTGAATGAATTAGTTCACGTTGAGTTGATTTTAAATGTTCAAGAGCTTGTGATAATTCATGGGTTCGTTCTACAACATTAAGCTCAAGAGTTTGATTATAAACATCTAATTGCTCATATCTCTGTTGTTCTAACCGCTGTATTTCATTATTAGCTTGACGTAGTTCTAAAGTTGCTTTATCAATGGCTAATTTTAATTTTATTGGAGCATTAACTACTGTAAAAACTAAGATTCCTGTCATCAATGCCAGCATAATACCTATTAACCATAACCATTTTGAAATTGGAGCAGTGTTAGGCCAACCATTTTTAGGGACTGCTGCTAATCGCCAAGAACCATTTGGTAAAGAAACTGTCATTATAATTGGATTTTGTTGAAAAACATCAGCATTTCCAAAGAAAAAACCACCAGTTACTCCTTGTCCATCTTTACCACGCATAGCATATTGCAAACTATCAGAAGAATTCAATAAACCAGCATCTGTAAATAAACTTTTTTGATCAATCAATAACATACCAAGACCCCAATAATATTGTTCTTCTGGTTTATCCAAAGAATTAACAAATATTGGTGGAGTGCTAATAAAAACAGTATCTTTTTTAGATAAAGCCATTGGCCCAGCTATCACTGTTTTACCAGTTTCAATCGTACGGCGAATCGCATTACTTAAACCTGATATTGTCATCAAATCAGTCCCTAACATAGTGAAATCACCATCTGTTGAGTAGATATGACTGACAGTGGTACCACGAGCTAAATTTAAACTACGAATACCAATTTGATGTCTTAATGCGGCTTTAGCAATTTGAGTAAATTCTTGTTGAGTAATATCTGGATTAATAGAAATATTAGCAATTAAACCTTGCATTAAAAATAACCTAGAATTTAAAGAAGCTTCTAAATTAGCTCGAATAGTGCTTAATTTATTAATTACTCCAGATCGACTTTGTTGTTCAAAGCGTTGTTTTTCTGAATACTCAAATGCCCAAGTAGTCATCATAACTAGCAACATAGTTAGAATTGCTATATAGAATGGACGACGATTAAAATTATTCGTAAATTTCATGGTTCTAAAATTATGGTAATTTTTTTAATTAAACTTAAGAGTAATATCAATTACTTATTTGACATTAACATAATTTATTCAGTCTGGAAACGTTAGTTAAATATAGAACTTTAAATTTTAACAAAAAATGTTCTAAGTCAAGTGATATGGTATAATACCAATATTATATAACTACTATCTTATAACTTATGATTTCCAATAATATGACTTCCGGTGAACGACACGCCACTATTGCATTAGCTAGTATCATGTCCGTGCGGATGTTAGGGCTATTCATGATTTTGCCTGTATTTGCCCTATATGCTCACGACCTTCCTGATGCAACTCCAACTTTAATTGGTTTAGGAATTGGTATCTATGGTTTAACTCAAGCAATTTTCCAAATTCCATTTGGCATGTTATCTGATCGTTTTGGTCGTAAACCAATTATTTACATGGGTTTGATAATATTTGCCATTGGTAGCGTAATAGCAGCTTTATCCACCTCCATGGGCGGAATTATTATTGGCCGAGCTATACAAGGTTGTGGGGCAATTGCAGCAGCATTATTAGCTTTAACTGCTGATTTAACCCGTGAAGAACATCGTACTAAAGCTATGGCTATAATGGGGATGAGTATTGGTAGTTCATTTTTATTAGCATTGATAATTGGCCCGATATTTTATCGTTGGCTTAGTTTACCTGGTATTTTTTGGCTAACTGCAATGTTAGCATTAGTTGGTATTGCAATTCTATATCTAATGGTACCAAAACCATTAATTAGTAGTTTTCATCGTGAAACAGAGCCAGTTCCAGCTCAGTTTAAACGAGTATTACAAGATACCCAATTATTACGTTTAAATGTTGGTATTTTAATATTGCATTTGCTACTTACATCTCTATTTGTAGTATTACCTATTGCATTAAAAACCGTACTCAGCGTTGATAAACATTGGTTAGTTTACGTTGCTGTACTTGTGGCATCTGTCATTGTGATGATCCCATTTATAATAATAGCGGAAAAATATAATAAAATTAAACCAATATTTGTTGGAGCAGTCGGAATTTTAGGTTTATCTCAACTTGGTTTTAGCTATGTACATCATAGTTTAGTTGGAATTATCATAATGTTATTTTTATTTTTTACTGCTGTCAATTTTTTAGAAGCTAGTTTACCATCTTTAATTAGCAAAATCGCACCAGCAGATAGCAAAGGTACTGCAATGGGAGTTTATTCTAGTTCCCAATTTTTTGGAGCATTTTTAGGTGGAGTTAGTGGTGGCTGGTTACATCAGCATTATGGTATTAGTTCTGTATTTGCTTTCAGTGCTACTTTAATGGTAATTTGGTTTCTATTGGCAATGACGATGCAAAAACCATCCAATTTAACTAGTCATCTGTTAAATATAGGGCAGATTGATACTACACAAGCTAGTAAATTGAATCAATGTTTAATGCAAATTCCAGGAGTAAAAGAAGCAGTAGTAATCATTGAAGATGAAGTGGCTTATTTAAAAGTAGATCGTAAATTATTGGATATGGAAGCATTAGTTAAATATTCTGCAAAATAAATCTAGAGAAACGTAGATACTACAATGAAAATATTAATAACAGGAGTTAGTTCTGGAATAGGTCAAGGTTTATTAAATTACTATTTAGCAAATGGTCATGAGGTTTACGGTATAAGCCGTAGAATAGTCACTAATAGTTCTGCTAATTTCCATTTTTCCTCTTTAGATTTATCTAAAATTGACCTGATTTCACCAACTATTATTCAACTATTAAATGGTATTGATTCCCTAGATTTAGTAATATTAAATGCTGGGTCTTTAACACCTTTTGGTGATATTAAGACTACTTCTTTAGAAATTCTGAATGAGAACATGCAAATTAATGTGTGGGTAAATAAATTAATCATCGATACACTACTTAGTAATATTAATAATGTTAAACAAATCGTTGGGATTTCTTCTAGTGCATCTCAATCTGGAAATAGAGGTTGGAATGGCTATGCGTTGTCAAAAGCTACTTTAAACATGTTAATGTCTCTATATTCATCTGAAGTAAGTGCTACTCATTTTTCTGCTATTGCTCCAGGATTAGTAGACACTGACATGCAAGATTATCTGGATCAATTACCAACTAATGATGACTATCCAGTATTACAATATTTACAAGAAGCTAGAGGCACTGTAAATATGCCAGTTCCAGATGTTGCCGCTCCTATGTTAGATAAAGCATTCCAACATGTATTATCTTTACCTAGTGGGCAATACTTAGATGTTAGAAATTTGCCAGAAAAGACACCTTAAATTTAGACTCAACCAGACTTAGGATATGATTATGCCAACATTAAATAGTCAGGCTACATCCGAACATTTATATATTTTAGCTCGTAATGAACAGTTTGAAACAAAAACTTTAGAATACGCATTACGCAAAATTGGAGTTGTACCAGATAATCAAGCTTGGCGACAGTTTTTAGATGATATGTTTTTATTGCTCGGGATTACTTTATTATCAGTGGGAATTGTATTTTTCTTTGCTTATAATTGGAGTGATATGGAGAAATTTGCTAAATTTGGTTTGTTAGAAGCTGGAATACTGGCAATGGCCTTATTTGCTTCGATACGAGGATTAGAACACTTATCTAGTCAAGCAGCAATATTAGGAACATCTATATTATTAGGAGCTTTATTAGCAGTTTATGGACAGACCTATCAAACTGGAGCTGATGTCTTTGAACTATTTCTAGTTTGGGCAATTTTAATTCTACCTTGGGTATTAGTGAGTAGATTTGCTTCTTTATGGTTGTTATGGTTGGTTCTACTCAATCTGAGCTTGGTTTTATTCTGGAAACAAGTAGTAATTTCAACTCATAATGAAACACCAGTTAAGTTATTTCTACTCTTGTTTTTATTAAACGGCATAGCTTTAATAATTTTAGAATTTAATAATAAGCTTGAATGGTTACAAGGTAAATGGTTAGGTATCATATTATTTATCACTACCTTAACTATATTAATTATACCAACTTTAATCACCATCACTGATTTCGATATCATTTGGCAAAAAAATCAACTATTTGGATTGGCAACAGCCTTATATATATTAACGACAGCTTTCAGTTTATGGTATTACCGTTACCAACGACATGACTTATTACTATTAGCAATTTGTTTATTAGGCATTTTAATAACATTCACCACTTGGGTTGGAGTGTCATTACCATTGGATGAAGTTATACTATTCTTGTTATTAGCCGTTATAGTAATAGGTCAAGCCACTTTAGCAACTAAATGGTTATTAAAAGTTCAAAAAATTTGGCAGCAGGAGGAATGATGCAACTAGGAAACTTGATTGATAAATTAATATTGAAAAAACTATTATTACCAGATACACATTCACAAATAGTTGCTACTTTACAACAAGAAAGGGAAGTAAATCCTTGGTTTATAACTGCTATAGTAGGAGTATCAGCTTGGTTATCAGTAATTTTATTTCTATTTTTTATCTTTTTAAGCAATATAATCAACGATGCTAGTTCTGCGATTACAGTGGGATTAATATTATTATCAGTAACTATATTTCTACATTATTCACAGAAAGATCAGCTATTCGTAGAACAGTTATCTTTAGCATTAAATTTAACCGGCCAGATTTTATTTATCGGTGGAATTGGGGCTACTGATGGCAATATAATTGCTGCTGCATTGGTAACGTGGTTTTTAGAGATATTTATCATATTTATTTATAAAAACAATATTTTACGATTTTTAGCTGTATTAATAGCAACTTTAGCTGCCTTGGTATTATTATACGAATTTAGACTATATCAAGGAATACATATTGTTATTATTTTATTAGCTGCTGGAGCTAGTTGGTATTGGTTAGCAGAATCAGATCATTTAACCGATAAAATCATGGCCTCATTATATCAACCATTGGGATATGGGTTTGTAATTGGGTTACAAATAGTTTTATTGCTATCCGTGATGTCTGATATACCTAGCATTCCTAATATAACTTGGTGGTATTCAACAATTGGTTTAATAATTATATTAATCATGTTAGAGATTTATCTATTGGATGGATATGGTATCTCTATGTCAGCTCCTCAAAGCTATGCTATTTTTTCTAGTACTGTATTAGTTGGCTTATTACTGTTTCAAAGTCCTGGAATTATTGCTTCTATAATTATTTTAGTGTTAGGTTTCCAACGTGGCAATAAAGTCTTGATGGGACTAGCAATTATATTCCTTACTCTATTCATAATAGCATTCTACTATAATTTGGATATAACCTTACTAATGAAATCGGTTACTTTAATAACTGCTGGTATAGCACTGTTGAGTTTACGATTTGTATTTAAATATGTATTTCCATTAGTGCAGGGAGAATAAAAAATGCGACGTGTAACAATATTTATAATGGTAGTTGTAATATTAGTAGCGATTAATTTTCAAATTTATCAGAAAGAACAATTATTAACCGAAGGTTCTACAATTTTATTAGAATTAGCACCAGTTGATCCTCGCTCATTAATGCAAGGTGATTATATGATTTTACGGTATAAAATAGCAGCTTTAGCAGAAGCAACTGGGACTGAAAAAGATGGTTTTTTAGTCATGGGATTGGATGAAAATAAAGTAGCTCGCTTTATCCGGATATATGATGATGAAAATTTACAACCAGTGGAATTTTTATTACGATTTCGTAAACGTGGTCGAGGAATTAATTTAGGTGCCGAATCTTTCTTTTTTCAAGAAGGACACGCTCGTTTTTATGATAATGCTCGTTATGGAGAATTAAAAGTTGCTGCAAATGGTGACAGCGTATTAATAGGTTTACGAGACGAAAATCTTAAATCATTACAAGCAGATGAGTAGATTTAGTATCTGAAGTTATTTTCAAAGGGATATAAAATATTTGGTAGTCCTAAAATAGGTAGTGGTGACCATTTAAAATTATAATAAAATTAATGTATTAACAAACTTACCACTACTATATTTAGGACTATCAAATATTTTTGTTCGTTCCCAACAGTTTTGTTGGGGATATAGTAGACCTATTTCCTAAATAGGACTTAAAAAACTTTATTCATTAAAAATTAATTATGAAAAAACCCTTAATTTATCTACTATTAGCAATAATAATAATCAGTTGTGGCAAAACAAGACCATTACATATTGGTTCTAAAGATTTTACTGAGCAATTTATTTTAGCCGAGATGATAGCTCAGTTAATTGAAAATGAAAAAATTATGGTTAAGCGGTCTTTTCCTTATGGAGATACTTTTTCTCTATTGGAAGCTATCAAACATGGTGATTTAGATATATATGTAGAATATAATGGTACTGGCCTTATCATGTTGGGACAACCTCCTGTAAATAATGGTGATGAGGCATTTAAAAAAGTAAAAAAACTATTTAAACCTCTGGGACTAGAATGGTTAGATAGGATTGGTTTTGCTAATAATTATGTGTTATTAATGCGGCGAGACCGGGCTTTAGCATTAAAAATATCCAAAATAAGCGATTTATCTAATATAGAAAATAGTATTAAATTAGCAGTAGAACCAGAATTTATTACTCGTCCTTTGGATGGATTATCTGCTTTACAGCGGCATTATGGTTTGAATCGTATGTTACCAACAATTAAAAATAATGATAAATCAATTATTTACCAAGCTTTAATGGATGATAAAGTTGACGTTGCAGAAGGTTTTTCCACTGAAGGCAGAATTGAAGATTTTGGGCTAACAGTATTAGAAGACGATCTAGAATTTTTCCCAGTTTATCAGCCATCTCCATTAGTTAGAACTAGTACTTTAGAACGTTATCCTAAACTACGATCCATTCTAAAAAAATTAGCTGGTTTGATTAATACCACTAGTATGCGGCAAATGAATCGAGAGGTAGAATTAGAAGGTCAAGATTATCAAGTTGTTGCTAGAGATTTTTTAATTAAGAACCAGTTAATCAAACAAAAAAATAAAGCTACTGAATCTGAAGAATTGACTATTGTAGCAGATTTATCAAATGATATCAGTAATAGTATTAGTAAGGCTTTGCGAGCAGTGCGTAAAACTTTCCCCGGTCGCCGAGTTAATGTATTGCAAACTGCTGATCCATTGGCAGCAATTCAAACTGGAGAAGCTCGTTTAGGAATTTTAAGTGCTGAATCTTTTTTCACTCTTACTGATGAATTTTTGCCATTACCTAATAAAGCGATTGAAGCAATTGGAGTGATTAGCAATCGTATGGCTCATATTGTTACTTTGCAAAATAGTAATATTAATAGCATAATGGATATTAATAAAATTGGAGTTGGAGCAGAAAATGGAGCATCAGCTCGCAGTGCGGAGATGATTTTTACTTCGTTAGGATTGCTTAATAAGATTAAGTTAATATATAACGATAATCTATCTGTGCAACAACAAGCTTTAGAAAATAATAAATTAGACGCATTATTCCTGATGGTACCAACTGGCCATGAAAAATTGATGGTAATGATGCATCAAGGGATTTTTAAATTATTGTCTCTAACAGGATGGAAAAGTGGTAATCATCTTATTCGGTTCCCTTTTTTTCGTTTAGCCAGAATTCCTATAAATACCTATGAACAACAATCAGGATTAATTGAGACTGTTAGTACCCAGATGGTTTTAGCTGGCCCAACTCCAATTGATACTATCATCGGCAATAGAGGTCCAGCAACTGTTATTTCTGCTAAGGTTCAACCGTTATCCGATTCATTGGTTTTACAGTTAAATAAAGAGTTAACAACAGGTGAAAAATTAGACCCAGCAATTCCAGCCGCAGAAATTTTAAACAAACAAACGAAACCACTGTCTAGTCCATTAAACCCTTCTAAAATAGAATCTGTATTTAACTTTTTAATAATGTTAGCAATTGCTTTCTTCTTTTTCTTGTTTATTCGAAAAGATAAAATTAATCTTAATAATTGAAGTTACGCAGACAGATTACTAACTTCCCCTAACTTAGGAGCAATGCCATTAGGTTAAGGGCAGACACGCAGGTTCTGCCCCTACATAATATATTATTGTAGGGGCTAACCTATGTGTTCGCCCTGCTTAACTTAATGGCATTGCTAACTTAGGAGGAGAACACAAGGGGTGGTTTATACAAATGGGAAACGCTATAAGTTTAAAATAGAGCTATGACTGTAGTTTTTAAATATAGGATATGCTATAACATGACTAAAATTTTGTTTGAATTTACATATATGCAATCAAAAATACTAATCTTTATCACAATTTTTATTGCTAACTTCTGCTATGCTGGAGAGCAAGATGCTGAATTACAAAATGAATTACATTTTTTGCGGTTAGAAAATTTTTTAAATTTAGAACTTGATATCGCATCTACCAAAGCTGAAACTTCTTTACAAAGTCCTTCTACAGTAACTGTAATTGATCGACAGATGCTCGAAGAATATAATTTTGCTTCAATTTCTGCAGCCGTAGAAACTTTAGCTGGTATTCAAGTTTATCGAACTGCTTTTAAACAGCAAGTTACCACTATACGCGGAGTATTGCAAGATCATTATGCTAATAAAGTATTAGTTATGATTAATAATATTCCAAGTTGGCATGCAATAACTGGAGAGGGCAACTTAGATAGGTTGAGTATCCATGATGTAGAACGAATTGAAGTATTGCGTGGGCCAGCCTCAGTAATCTATGGTTCACAAGCTTATTCTGGAGCGGTAAATATTATTTTACGCAAGGATACTAAACAGCTACATGTTAATATTGGTACCAAAGATAGGAATTCTATAGGAGCTAATTACCGTTATAATTCAAAAGATAAATTATCTATATTTACTGCTGCCAATAAAAAACATGGTCAACGTTATCAAGATAATTTTACTGATGAAACTGGGGTAAATGGAAATATTGAAGATTACCATGACAGTTTAAATGCTACTGCTGCTTTAGATTATCAAGATCATTCTTTATTGTTTAATGTATTTCGTAATGATGAAGGCAACTATGAAGGTTCTACTCAGAAATTTTCTGCCGGAGCTGGTAACAATCATGATGTTGATGGTATTTTGTTAGGATATACTTATTCTCACAATTGGAATCAATCTTTTTACTCTAAAATAAAGCTATTTTATGATCGAAATGAACGCAATTTTTCCAGATCAGCAGACGATGATATTAGAGCAAATGTATTAGGACAAAGAGTTGGTGGCAATATTAATAATATTTTTACCTGGGATGATAAATTACAATTTGAATTAGGGGCGGATTATGAAATTAGAACCAGTAAAGAATATAAGAATATTCAGCACAACACTATTTTAGCAGAAAATAACCTCTCTGATCGAAGCATATACGAATATTCTAGCTATGCCCAAATAGACTGGAAACCATTAGCTAAATGGCGTATCTTGATTGGTAGTAGGCTGACTAAAAGTGAGACTTTTGGGGAAAATATATCTTCGCGGGGAACTATTGTCTATTCAATAGATACTAAGAATACAATTAAATTCATTGCTGGTCAGTCATTTCGGACTCCAAGTTTATTTGAATTATATTTTATAACTCCAACTAAGAGCGTATTTGGTACTGAGAGTTTAGAACCGGAAACAGCTAATACCTTTGAAATTGGTTATCAACATACCCAGGGTTATTTTTATATTCAAGCATTAGCTTATTATTCTATCTATCAAAATAAAATCCATCGAATTAAAAATGATGTAATGCTTGATGATGGAACAATCGCTAATAACGTCAGTGTTTATACCAATGGTGAAGAGTTTAGTGCTAAAGGTGTGGAGTTTGAATTGAAATACCTAAATCCTAAATGGGCTAATGTGTTTCTAAATTTTGCTTATATTTTTGGAGATGATGGTGACAAAATGCCTGGGACTGAACATTATAATTTTAAATATGTACCAGATTATACCACTTCAGTTGGAGTATATAAAAATTTCCAAGGAATTGATATTTCTATTATTGGTAATTATAGTGATACCACTAATAGTCATCAAAAACCAGTTAATAACTATCTCAACTTAAATTTGAATCTTGCCTATCAGCATAAATATAAATCTTTGCAATTGAAGCATGTTTTATCAATTCAAAATCTTACTGATACTAAAGTTATGATACCCGAATATGTACGGCGTGGTGAACTTAATGAATTGCCATTGGTTGGTTCAGAACGTGGGGTATTTTATTCTTTAATTGTAGATTTTTAGTGGTATTTAGGCTAACAGCATGACAAAGGTAAGTATCGGTATTAGTTACATAAAAACCTCAGTCTTAATTTTAAACTGTTCAATTCTAAAATATTTAATTATTTGCCAAATTAGTGGGATATCTCGGGAATGAGAAGTTTCCTTCAGTTAATGGCATTAATTCTACAACGTTAGTAGATAATGAATTTTATTGTTACCCACTTTTGTCATTTTATATTAAATTGGATAAATTTGTTCAAATTTATATATTCAGATTTTTAGGAGTGGATAGAGAGGTAACTTTCTGCGTAACATCTGTTATTTTACTGAAGTTACGCAGAGAGCTTTTATATTCCACCGATTTCATCGGTGGCTATTCATATTCAATCCTTTCATGATTTACAATAACCCCAACGGGGTGGAACTTGAATAGCCATGAACCTATCCCATTAATTATTTATCAATCCACATGAATATAGTAGCAATAGAAAGCACAGGTAAGCGTTCCCATCTAGTGGAAAGACGACGATATTCACGTTGAAACCAAGGTTCGCTCCATTTGAAACCTAGGTGCGGAAATAGGTCTACCACGACTGACTGATGACTTATAAATTAGGGAATTGTGGCCTGATTCCACGTCTTCTAAGAGAATTACGAAGTTCTTTGGAATCATATCCTTTATCAGCAGCTAGTACTTTTACACATTTTCTAGGTCTGCCAGGTTTACCAATTTTTGGTTTAAGTGCATCAAACAATGGAAGTGTTATCGTTCATTACCATTTGCTGGAGTTATGCGGTTAGCCAATGGCATTCCGTTCTCATCTGTTAACGTATGAATTAAAATACCTTTTCCTGTAGCGAAAGAATCCCTACCCCGTCTACAGCTCCATAATCCCAATTTATTTTACCTTCTAATTCTGCTAATCCTAAAACTTTGAATTTCAGTTAAAGTTCCGTCTTTCATCCAGCGTTGTAACCATCTATGAGATGAACTTTTCGAACACCATTGTGTTCCTATAGGTATGTCAGAATCCCTACCCATCTACATCCTGTTATCAGGACATATAATATTTAGCACCTTTCTAAATGGCATATGTGGCTTCCCTTTCCTACGTTTTTCTGGGGTTGCTGGTAATAACTCTTTTATTTTATTCCATTGACTTTCTGTTATAGTAACATTCCTATACTTCCACCTCATTAAAATTATTTACATTCTGAAAAATAAAATTGATAGTATCGATAACAGTATCAAACTTATTACGAAATT
>JASFYV010000283.1:0-6783 GCA_045046925.1 Candidatus Marithrix sp.
TACTTATTTGTCTTTGGGCTTTTACATTTTTGGCAAATTGAGTTCATTTCTTTCATTTGTCTATTTTACCAGTAATTATAGTTTAAGCCCAGTACCTAGTTTTGCTATAAACACTATAACATTGCTTCCACTGTATAATCTATGAATTGTTATCTATTACTGGGCTTAAGCATGTTAATAATGGTATAATTTTCATGGTGGTTGTGTTTTCTTTCAGATTATTTTTGGATTATTCAATCACTACCACCTGTTTATCTTTTTCCTAATTTTTCTAGAAGTTGTAGTAGGCTGCTAAACCGCTTTCCGAACCAGTCAGGGTGGAATTCATGGATGCTTGGATTTCTGCTTGGCTACGGGCTACGCTCCAAATGCGGACTTCGTCGATCTCACCACTAAAATAGTTAGTGGATTCACCATGATTTGGCATAGCAATTTTCATCGTGTCGTTGCTATTATCCGCAACGTTAGACGAATAGGTACTGCTGCTGTGTCATCCGTACCGTCAACGTAAATGTAACCCGTTCCGTTATCCTCATCCCAGATTACGGCAACATGATGCCACCGATCATCGTTAACATCAGTAGTACCAGTTATATAGGAATTACTAAAACCTACAAAAGAAACTTTGTTGTTATCGTTGATATAAAAGGATTTTTCACCAGTTTCCCAACTACTGTCACCATTGTTTTTGACTATAATACCTTGGCTGGTAGCAGTGGTTTTAATCCAAGCCTCCAGCGAGAAGTTTGCATTAGCCATATTGGTGACTGAGTCGCCAAGGTCAACATAATTATCCAAATCCCAAGGCATAGCCACCACCTCTCGTTGATGTAGTATTCAATGCGTCAGAGACCAACCATGTAGGTCCATAACCACCATTCAACACGCCATTATTATTAAAGTTAGATGTATCTATTACTTCCAGACCGCTATCTTGGTCAAATTGGTAGTATGCCACTAAGCCCGTTTCAGAACTCAGACTAGCGTACATATCTGCTTGAATCTCCGTTTGACTACGGGCGATGTTCCAAATACGAACTTCATCCATATCTCCCATCCAATAATCACTATAGAGTGTACTCCAAGCATCTAATCTCATGGTCGTATTTGAACTATCGATACTAGTGATAGACTTGGATATAATTAGCTCACCATTTACATAAAGTGCTGCTGTATCAGTACTGCGGTTAACCACACCAGCAAGGTAGATACCATTCTCCAGCGTTTATTAATCCAGTACTGCCGATCAAATCCACTCTGTCACCACCATCGCCATCAGCAATAAGTAATGAAGGTTTCATGCCAGTATTAATTTGCAGTACCCAACCAAGCGGTAGACCATTGTCTGTCCACATCAATTTATTAACGATGTTATGATAAGTACTAGCACCGTCGTCAGCTTTAATCCATGCTTCCACACTAAAGCTGTTGTCAACCATCAATTCGAGAGTAGTGTTATTGGCAACTTCCACATAATCATCCACACCATCAATCCCAACCAGAAATTGCCTTGTCCAAGCCAAATATAAAGAATTAGATAACCAGAAAATTGTTGGAAACGCTAAACGTATTGCTCTCAACAATTTTATAAAAGAACGATTTGGTTATGACACATTAGCAATTTTTGAAATAAAATCCCAAGTTGCTGAAATCCAACAAACTTTATTAAATCCCACGAAAATAACCAAACGAGTTAGTTTAGTACTGGAAAAATTCCACACCGTAATATAAAATGGTATGAAAATGTATTAGAATTATTTCAATCAGCATTAACTTCAGAACCAACTCATAACTCAACCATTCAATTATTTTAACTGTCTGAATCAGGATTTACAAGATTAAAAGACATTAAAATCAAATCGGTTTTGATTGTAAATCCTGATTCAGACATGTTTATCCTTTAATCCGTTAAATCATGTTCAAACTAACTTAAAATCTACTCTGCACTTAGTTGGCTAGTATAATTAGGGTCAAAGTAAAATTAATTATAACTTGCCTTTGCACCATATCTAGCAGTGAGTGAAGATAAATATTAGCTATCGAATTAAAATCCTCCATAAAGCTAAGTAACACACAATCCCTAATGTATTTGCTTCCAACTGAAAGCATTTTTTGGTTAAGTTTTAGTTTTTTTACTTTATAGAATCATGTAGTTTAAATTGATTTCTTTTCATTATAATTATGGAACTTATAATCATTTTTTGGGCATTGCTTCTGCTTTTTTTGTTAATAATTCCTTGTCTTGTTCAAACCCAAATACGGTTAAATATAAATTTAAATTTTTCACAAACTGTGGAGCCCAAGTTGCTTTAGTGTCTAAAGCACTACTGACAGCATGAATTAAATTAGGAAAATCTCGGCGAATTAAATTTCTAACTTGATCTGTGTTTTTGCCTTCTTCATAAGACATATAAGCTGATAATTGAGCGTAACGTTGTTGATAATCAGAAAATACTTTATCTCTTTCTTTGGCTATATGTGACCATAAAATTGGAGCTAAAATTGGATGGAATTTAATATAAGGAACTCTAAACAAAGGTAATCTTTCAAACTGGATTAAACCAATATCTAGCAAAACAGAACTTAATAAATCCCATTGTCTTCTAGTAATATCAGTTATTTCTAAAAAATCTGGTTCAAAAGCTCCATTCTGAAACACACCCAATCTAGGTAATAACCTCAAAGTTTTAGAATTTATACTAAGTTTTTTAGTATTGAGATTACCATGTGAAACCTTGGCTAACCAATATGCTATGCCAGTCTTTTGGATTTCAATTTTTAAATTTTTTAGCATAAAATTCAAGATTAACCATAATTGATTAGCTTGGTTAGGTTCGGACAGTAATTTGTCTAAATTTTCTTTTAATACAATTGGTTGTATCTTTTGTAATAATTTTACCAACAGTTTAATTAATAAAGGTTGAAAATTTATCAATTTAAATAATTGTAATAAATCAGAGGATTTAGGATATTTTAAATTACCAGCTAATTGCCAAGTATATTGAAAATATTCAATTGCATCTTTTTCGATTAGACCAGTCAATGCAAGTTTTTTATACTCAGTATCGTAAGATTTATAATCAAAAGTTTTGCTAGTAATCAATACACGACATTCTCCAGTTTCAGACCATTGTTTTGCTACACTTAATAAATTTACAAGTTGCTGTGATTGCACATTTTCTAAATTATCAAAGATCAACAAGGTTGGAATTTCATTAAGTGCTTCAGTAGCTTCAGCAACTCCTTTGGCCACTGTATAGCTGTCCATTACATCGGCTAAAGTTTTTACTGCCAAATCAATAGCATTAATATTAGACCCAGCAACATAATCAATAAAACAAACTTTTTTCTTGCTTCTACGTCCAATTTCAATAGCTAAATTAGTTTTACCTTGCCCATCAATACCAGTGATAACAAACCGACGAGATTTAGTAAATATCGTTTCAATTTGCTGTAATTCTTGTTTTCTTCCAAAAAATTTGGAGGTTGATGGCAAGCCACCATATTTAAATAAGTCCTGTTTTAGCATAATTTTAATTAGAATTAAGATGATTACCAACTACAAATAAATTATATTATAATATTTAAATAGATGTTATGGCAATTCTTAATTATGAATGCTTAATTATTAATTAAATTTAACTATAATATCAGTCATTTGTATTTCTGTATAGCACTTCCCGATTAAGTGAAATACAACCACCCCTCGCTTCCCTCCTAAATTAGGAGGGGATGGGGGAGGTATACAAACGGGAAATACTATAATTGATTGCCATTAAACTTAATGGTGTTAACTTTAATCATGTTTTCGATTCTATTCACCTTGTATATTCTTAAAATTGAAAAACCCTGTTTTCACCATTTTTTAATCTATATTCTGTTGATAATATTGCATAATATCCAGTTTATTCTATTACAGTAGAAATATCAGAATAGGAATCTTTTATTTGCTAAAGTTTTTTTATGAAAGACAACTAATCAGCTATTTGCAATTTATGTGTATCAAAATATTGTTGTGCAGCCATCCCTAAAGGTTGATCAATTGCAGAATGGATTTCCAATCCTGGAAAAATTCTATTATAGTTTTCCCTATTATTTTCAGAATGTTCTCTTACATATAAAACTGTACTAAATAAATATGCAGTCCAATAACCTGCTGGATCATGTTTAGTAAGATATTGTAAAATATCATCAGGTTTTTCCATCAATGCAAGCATAAAGTAGGTTTTTAATAAGACCAAATGTGATGCTTCTAAATTCATTAACTCATTAGTAATAGATTTTCTACCTTTTTGCGTAATCTTAGGATTATTCCAATCAGAATATGTTGGTATTCCAAGCTTTAATTTTAAAGGAATATCATTAGCAAGACCAACTGCTAAAATACAAAATTGCCATAAAAGACTTAATTTGTTCGTTATTAATTTCATCATTAAATGATTGGCCAGTTTGTAAATAATTTATTTCATGGGTTAACCAATTTTTTAGCCAAGTGAATATTACTTTCGATTTTGTTCTATTTGATATTTCTAATTGTTTAATTTCTTCCAAAAGAAACTCATAAGGTTCAATTGCTTCTTCGGGTTTATTAAGAGCATATTGGTAAATATCAGCAATTCCAATTATATTCCAAAAGTTTAATTGCAGATTACGATTAGATTGCGAAGATTTAATGGGAATTGATGTTTCATATTCTTTAGATTTAATAATTATTTTTAGTTGTCCATTTGCATCTTGTTCCATCTTAACAACCTCTATAATACTTGTTGATCCAGCAAATCTTTCTTCTACTGGACTATTAAAACTATAATATATATCAATGGCTTTTTTATAAAACGTAATAGCTTGTTGCGGCTTATTTTGAGAAAATCTAATAAAATTAGCTAATCGAAAATAACCTCTAGATATTTTAGGAAAAAATTCAGTCTTTGAATTAGGATATTTTGTTATAAAATTAACCAATGTAGTCAGATATTTTGTATAAATTTGAACATACAGTTTAGGATCACCATTACGAAGGCTTGTAACAGTTTCATAAATTTTAGCAATTCGCTGCTGTTCTTTTATAAAATCCTTTGTTGGTATTAATTTTAGTCGTTGGCCATTAATAGTTCGTTTTGGAAAACGATAATTATGATCAAGACGAGAATAAGCATTTTGCTCAATTCTGCCTTCTTGATATGCTTTTTCTATAATTTGACGAGTTTGTTCAAATACTTCTTTGTTCTTAAATTTAGCCAAACTATTAAGGACAACATTGTTATTATTGTTCAAATCATTAATTAGTTCTTCAAACAGAAATGGTAATTCATCCTTAATTTTAAATCTTCCAATGAGAGTGTAATAAAGTCTTTTTATATATGTGTAATCAAAATATGGTGTAATATTTTTTTTGATAATTTTAAAATTTAATGGAATATCAGTTGAAAGTTTATTCAATTCTTTAAGTATTCCCTGAACCATATATTTATCAGCAAAAGGTAATTTTATACAATCTATAGCAAGTTTAATTGATTCAACACTGCCTAATTTAACCAATGTTTTACAAAATAAGGAAAAATTTCTCAAAGGATAGGAATTAGTGTTTTTCATTTCCACAAGATAGGTAAATAGTTGTTGATATTTTTGCTCAGTAAAAAAAATAATAACTTGCCATTTTGCCAAAGCTGATAAATCATTTGTAATATTAGATATAACATCTCTTTTGAGAATTTTAAATTTTAACGGAATATCATCATCATCATTCGGAATATATCTTAATTCTGCGATAATATTATTAATCATACGTTCGTCAGCAAAAGGTAATTTAATACAATCTTTGGCGACTTCAATTGATTCAACACCACCAAATTTCATTAGTGCTTTGCAAACAAAAGAAAAATCTTCAAAAGTATAAGAATTAAAATTTTTCATTTCTAATAAATAAGTAAATATTGGCTGATATTTTTGTTTAACTAAAAAATTAATAATTCGTTGTTTTGCGGAAGATGGAACGTAGTCAAGTTTTTTAAACAAAGCCTCTTCTATTCTTTTAGGTTCACTATAAATCAAGCGATTTATTATGCGACGATAGGTATGATTCTTAAAGCCACGTTGAGATAATAATGGATAAAAAATCTCAAAATCAACTTGTGAATCTTCAAGCCCATACCTCATTTTAATAGACATATCGTTAAGATACTTTTCTATAACCAGCATATCGCCTTGGTCGATAATAGTTTTAAGTTCTTGTTGTGTAATTTGCGGAGTTTTTGTGGCAGCTAACAACGGTTGAAAAATAAGTAAGCCTATGATATAAAGCAATTTATAGTTCATATTAATATTCTCATAAGTATTTGTCTTAATAAATTCAGTATACACAAATTATTTTCTAATATCAAAACCAGTAACCATACTTTTTGGAACTGAAAGCAGTAATTAATTATTGAAACCACCATTAAGAATTTTGGCTAATCAATATAATTGGTTGCCAAACACTTAATGGTGTTGCAGTATCACTGTCTAAATTGCCTACCATCCAGTCTAACATTCATATATACATGGTTATTCGCCATTGATGGTGAACTCAAGATTTTCCTGATTTATAACGTTTCCCGTTTGTATAAAGCACATAAACCACCTGCATTCTATTTAAAGGGAGGATTAGTTATGGTTGTATTTAACTAAATTGGGAAACACTATATATTTAGGCAGTGGGCTTCGACAGTTAAATCCTAGATAAAATGTCAGATTATTCCAAAGAAATTAGACTAAAAATTAAGCGAAACGTTGGGTTAAAATATC
>JASFYV010000284.1:0-4160 GCA_045046925.1 Candidatus Marithrix sp.
GGGATTGTTTGGACCCGTCTGTCTTGCATGAATTAAGAGCCGGACAGGCTAGATTCTTTGGTACTTTCTTATCATGAAGAAAGCACATAAATATAATATTTATTAGATCTATTAATTGATATGAAATTTATCTCGAAAATCTTGGTTATCTGATAATAACAGCATAATTTAATCTGTATATCCGTAATCTATCATAATCCTGTAATGCTAGCAATAACAAGCCTATCAAAGATTCGTTCTCCAAAATACCTTCGATTAAGCTTATAAACAAACTCGTTAAGGTAAAGTTGTAGATATTTTCTCTTGATTTTGTGGTAGTTCCCAACAAAATTTCGTTTAGCATTACTGATGGCAATATGAACCCACTTTAGCGTTTCCTTTGTAGTTTGTTCATTTGATTTCTCAGCTACATGTATCTCTACATAGTCTGCTATGTTTACATATGATGTGCTTTTGTCAGTAAATACAATAGTTTGCTCATCGTCAATAGATTTCTGAAATGTCTCATTTGTTCCATCAGCTCTATGATCATCAAGTACTTTTGCTTTAAAATACCTGCATTGTCTGTCCACTTTCCCAGTTTTAACATCTTCTAGGATTGTGCTTTCAGCCATAACCATAACATTTGATTTTGTCTTACTCCCGCGGCCAGCTTTTTGTGTTTTATGGCTATGTTCTGACGCTTCTATTGTAAAATAGCCTTCATCCATCTCAATCATTCCCTCTAATGTATAACGATCATCTCGCTTTCCCATAGCTTTCCGAAGCTTATGAACCATAGCCCATACTGGCTCGTAGCGCTTCAAACCCAACTGACGCTGAATCTCTTTACTTGAAAAACCTTTCTTAGTAGCGCTCAGCAAAAACATAGTCTTGTACCATATTAGAAAAGATAAGTTTGAACTTTGCATAACTGTACCGCTGCGTAATGAAGTTCGGCTCCTACATTGCTTACATTCGTAACTCCACTGACTCTTAATCCAATAGTGATGCGTGTGGCCGCATCGCTTACACACAACACCAATCTTATCCCGCTCGTCCTTAAAGTGAGTGCGACAAGATTCCTCGCTATCAAAATGGGCTGTAAAACTAAATATATTCATAATCGTTATTTTAGTCAAAGATAAACATTTTTATTGAATTATTAATAATTACGGACATACAGAATAAATAATATTACGTTTTACTATGAACCCAAAACCCACAATAACAATTCTATTACTACTTAATAGGAATCCCCTGCAATAAGAAAAGCTCAGAAACCCTCCCATTACAAAACCCAAGCTATTATTCAGTTCTGGTTTTGATGGTGATGTATATCTGGAAGAACAGGGCAAACTCATACTTTTATATTTAGCACTTTTAGTAGATATGCTTCATTCCAGCCTGCCTTAAGCCTTTTTCCTGGGATACCTTGCTTCTCTGTCTTTTCGTTTTTTAATAGGTTTAATGCTATTTTTAAGAGGACTGAGTAGTTTTGTGCTGCATTTTTATTTCTTTTTCTGGAAGCATCTTCTGAAAATCCAACATCTAAAGTCCAGTGCAATTTATTCTCAACTCCCCAATGTGAGCGAATATAATGTTGAAAGTTCTCAGCTACATCATTAAAGCTGGTAATATAATATCGAGTAGCTTTCTCAGTCTGTTTGTCACTATTTTTAAACTCCCTAATTGATTCTACTTTAACTATCTGTGTTAGTTTGTTCCATTTATTATCTTCATTCTCTATAAAAGCAAAATCTGAAATCACACTACATTTTCTTGTTTCTATTCTACCATGCCCAATGTCAATAGATTCATTGGTTTCTATTTCCTTTGCAAAACGAAACTCGTCTTCTACTTGTTCTAACAATTGTCTCTGGTTTTCTTTTACTGCTAATATATAATCCGCACCATTTTCTATAATTTTGTCAGCAATATCCCTTTGAGTCCCCATTGCATCAATTGTAATTATACTACCTGAAATGCATAATCTTTCTATAAGCTCTGGGATTGCTGTTATTTCATTTGATTTATCATTTACTCTTACTTGTCCAAGAACTAAATTGTTTTGACTTGCCCAAGCACTTACCATATGAACTGGAGATTTTATCCCTCCCGACTTAGCTCCTCTAATAGTTTTACCATCAATTGCTATGACTTGTCCTTTTGCAAATGTTGAAATTGAATTTACCCAATCTGTAAAGCAAACTTCTAACTGAGAGCTGTCTATAGCTGAAAACACCCTGTTTATAGTGTCATCAGAAGGTATTCCATTTGGTAATTCAAGGAATTTCCTAAGAAAAACTTCTTTCGACTGTGCAAATTCTCTCATTTGTTTCCACGTTTCTGCTCCACAGATCACTGAAATTATTCCAATAAGAAGGATGTCGATTAAATTGTGAAGTTGGTTAATATGGCTTCTAGGGTCTTCTATAGTGCCAAAAATACTCATTAGTTTATTGTCAGAATCCATAGTTGTTAATTGTTTGATTATTAGAACAATATACAATATGTATTTATTCTGTACAACTATAAATCAATATATTTTTAAACAATATTTAGAAAAAAAGTGTGCGTTTGCCCTGTGCATAAAACGATAATAATGAAAATATTTACTTTATTATTTATATTATTAATTCTATCAGTAGAAATAAAATCTCAAACCAGATATGATTCTGTTCTTATAGAAAGTGAGATAGTCTTAAAAACTTCAACGGGAGATATATATGGAGTATTAACAATCGCCAAGAACTCCGAAATAACACCTATTGTTCTAATTATTGCTGGTTCTGGACCAACCGATAGAGATGGTAATTCACCTTATGGTTTGCAAACTAATGCTTATAAAATGCTAGCAGAAGGATTTGCTGAGAAAGGTATTTCTTGCTTACGATATGATAAAAGAGGGATCAGTAAAAGTAAATTAGCCATGATAAGTGAAAGTGAATTGCGATTAGAAACCTATATTAAGGATGTGTCTGACTGGATAAATTTGTTAAAATCGGATAATAGGTTTTCTGATATTTATATATTAGGGCATAGTGAGGGCTCTTTAATAGGAATGGTGGCTGCTAGTAGTGATAGTAGTTTGTCTGGTTTTATTTCTATTTCTGGAGTTGCGAAATCAGCTGATAAAATATTATTAGAGCAGTTAGATGGTAAATTACCACCAAATCTTATTGATGAATCAATTCGTATTCTTGATAGCTTAAAACTGGGCAAAACAGTTTCAAAAGTAAATAGTAGTTTAATGGCTATATTTCGCCCAAGTGTTCAACCATATATGATTTCGTGGTTCAAATATGATCCAGCAATAGAGATAGCTAAATTGAAAATGCCAGTTTGTATTATCCAGGGTACAACTGATTTACAAGTTAATGTAGACGAAGCAAAAGCGCTTTCTGTTGCAAAGCCAGATGCCACATTAATAATCATTCAAAATATGAATCATGTATTAAAAGAATCCGATTCGAATCCCCAAGAAAACATGGCAACATATAATAAACCGTCCTTACCGTTAAAATCAGAGTTGATTGAAAAATTAGTTAGCTTTATTATGGAAAACAAATAGCATAATAATTCAATTTATTTCTGATTGCTTTTTTTTGTTCACTTTCCATTCAATTACGTATCTTTATATTGAATCCATGCAATTTCCTTTGGAAACAAACATCTAAATCACTATTATTGCATATCTATTTTAATCAGGTTTTGTAGTTCGTGAAAAGGAAAAATAATCTTAGCAGAGTATTATGGGCATTAGGCGTTTTGGTTTTTATTATAACCATTGGCGTCTTTGGTTTTATGTTGATTGAAGAAGATACATTCCTAAATGCCTTATATTTAACTACAATAACTATTTCAACTGTTGGATTTGGTTTGCCTCATGAATTAACAGATGGTGGCAAAATATTTACCATTTTTTTAATCATATTTAGCTTTGGTAATTATGCTTATGCTATTTCAATTATAACATCTTATTTAGTTGAAAACCAAATTAGTGATGTGTTAGGAGTTAAATCCAGAAAAAATCGAAAGAAGATGAAAGATCATGTAATTATATGTGGTTTTGGGCGAAATGGTCAACAAGTTTCAAAGGAGTTATTAGCCCGAGATCAGGAATTTGTTGTTATCGACCAAAATCATGAAGTCGTTATGAATTTTTCCAGTGAACCTAT
>JASFYV010000285.1:0-29902 GCA_045046925.1 Candidatus Marithrix sp.
GGGGTTATTTTGTGGTGGAAACGGATTATGATATAGTTCTGTTTGAGCAGTTGTTCACGTTGTTGTTCTTCTGCTTGATTATAGTATTTATGATTGTTATAACCATTGCATTCTAGGATTATTCTTAGGTCTTTTACGAAAAAATCAGCTCGATAACTTCCAAAGGTATAATTATGGTGAAACCTAAATCCGGCAAATATTTGGGCTAGAACTTGTTGCCATTTTTCCTTTGGTATCCAATTTAGCTAAATTACCAATATTGCCAAATACCTGTTTTTTTAATTCAATGCCGATTACTGAATCCATGTTTAAAGCTAGTTTTCCGACATCTTCTAGTGAGTAACCATATAAATGAGTAGCCTTACTACCACTAGCTCTAATTACTTCTCGATCTAGGTCAATTTGGTTCAATATTGTCTTGAAGTTTTCTTAAGTTGCTATTGAGAGTGCTGAGGGAACTGCAAAATAATTTACCATGTCTTTTTTGGTGGCAATATTACCATCAATTGAACAGTTAAAACCAGTATCTTTCAGGAGTTTAGCAATATCTGCATAGGTTTTTTGGACAGTAGCTTGGATATTGGGATTTAGGCCACAGGCTGGTTTTATTGCAGTTTCTAGGGCCGTTCTAGTTAAAGCACAAACTAAAACAGAGCATCTTTTTCCAATATGTAATTGATTTTTCTGTAATGTATTATGTCCAGATGCCATAACATAAGCACGAATAAGTGTTTCTATAATATCGCTACTATAAACAACTATTTTTCGATTCTTGTGTGGACTATTTTTTGCTGTTACTTTTACTAAAGTAGTCTTCACGCGATTCAATGCCATTTGGTTCATTCCCAAAAGGTTAGCAGTACCACGTTCACTAAGACATGCTATGCCCCATCATCTAGCACGTATCCATCACAAATAATTCCGGGAATTAGTTCTACTTTTCCGTAATATACGGCTTTGCGTTCTTTCATAATTTACCTTACTTAAGTTTTAGTACCAAGGTGGGATTATATTCTTTGGTTGGGATTGTGTAAAGATTAGAAGGAAGATGTGTTTGATACACACCTTACTTATTGAAAAAAATTATTTAATCTCAGATATATTCTTCAGAAAAAATAATGGGGGATTAAATTGAGGTGAAACAGCTTCCAGTTCTATTTCTTTGTAAATTTGTTGTTCACCAGCATTAATATTTTCATCAGAAAAATAAACGTAAGGGATATTAACTTTTCCATCTATGGAATAATAGGTAGCATGAAAAGTTGAACATGAACCATCAGCAAATTCGCTAGGTAGTTTAACCGAACTATCCCATCCAGTTGGTACATCACAAGAGTTTGTAAATGCATACCAATTTTTGGTTGTTGGATTTTTAGCATATATAATATTATTAATACAAGTCGCATCTGGATTTATGACTTTATCAGGTCTATGAATAGTTTTTAACCATTCATTTGGTGCATCACATTCTGGAAAAGAATACCAATTTTCAGTTAGGGGGCTCATAAAATATGCTTGTGTATTATCAGTACAATTAGTATTACTTTCTTCAAATTTGGTAAAAGAAGTACTCCATTCCTGTGGAACATCACAAGGAGTTGGTAAAATATATGAATTTCCTGTAAGCATATTTTTGGCATAAATTTCTACATCAATCTTAGCATTTTCACAACTAAAATTATTTATCAACGAAATTTCCCAATTATCAGGAACATCACAAGGGGTTGAGAAAACATACCATTTTGCAGTGTCTGTATTTTTGGCATAAGTTATCACTTCTGCACAAACTTTAGTACTATCATCATCAACTTTGTTAGTATCAAGAGATTCAGGTTTAACAAGTGTATTTTCCCATCCATCAGGAACATCACAAGGAGTTGAAAATTCGTACCAATGGTCTGTTTTTGGGTTTTTGGCGTAAGCTATAACTTCAGCACAAATATCTTCTACATTATTAATGCTTTCAGGTTGAATTTTATTTTGTGAATCAAAATCATCTGGTTTTATTGCAGTTGCTTCCCAACCTTCTGGAGTACATGAATTTGGAAATACTTTCCATTTTTCTGTAGTTGGATCTTTGGCATAAGTTATAACATCACCACAAATTACACCATCCGCTTCTTCAGCTAATAGCTGTGGTGACATTGTGAATAAAAATAACAAAATACTTACATATTTCAAACTTAAATATTGATTTTTTAACATAATAAACTCCTATTAAATTTGGTTAGTCCAATACAATTGGCGTTCACCAGTTGAAAGGTTTTGACGATATATATTAAGAATAAAATCCCCAACTGCTCCTACGTTACCATAATTTTTTCCTGATAAGAGTTGTAATTTCACATCTTGAGTCTTTTCTCCAACTTCCACATAAAATGCTCCAAACCCAACGCTATTTATATCAATCCAACCTCCCACATCAACATTATTTTTCATGTTGTCGGCATTAATAGAAATACCTGCGATTCCTCTTGGAGAATTGGTTTGACTATAAATTGATACCACGTAAAAACCGGATTCTAATTTTTCAGTAGTAAATTTAGTACCAGCAGAAATATTTCTACCATAAACAAGAGTACTTCTTAATTTATCTTGTTTTTCTACTTGTATTGTCAAGGTATCGACTTGCCCAGTATATTCATAAAGGGTAATATCAACTTGCTCAGGTTTGTTTAATTCAAATGTCATAAAACTTGGATTTTCTCCATTTTCCTTTAACAAAGTACCACCATTGAAACCACCTACACTCTTTTCATTGGCAGTGTTTACTGAAAGTCCCCACATTCCTTCTGTTCCATTGGCTAATATTACCTCAGCAATATAAAATCCAGTATTTTCAATTAATACTTCATATTCCAATTTATCCTTATCATTACTAGCTGTTTGACAATTCTCATCCTCAGTATCATATGCAGTTATCTGAATAGTTGCAGCATCAGAATTTTCACTATTATTTCCTCTGCCTCTCACTGTTAAGTCAACATCATGAGTACCAGATATTTTAAAGGTAAAAGCAGCAGTCCTCCCAAGTTTAGTAATTTCAGAAGGAACTTTTCTTGTATTAATTGTATTACTTCTTGTAGTCCATTCATAGCAACCAATCTCTCCAAGTGAATTTTCTCCTCCAAAAGTAACTGTCAATGGGGTACATCCTTCTATTACTGAAGCTTTTATAGAAGCTTTAAGTATATTATTATCTGACATACAATCAGCTTCATTATTCGTAATAGCACGACAAACGTTTAATCTTCCACCAGTTACAGTTTTTCCTGATAAAGATACAATTTTATCAGTTGACGATAGGATTTTATCCTTAACTTCCTTATATGTCCACGATGGATTCATCGCCCATAATAATCCAGCTACACCAGTTACATGTGGGGGGCTGCCATAGAAGTACCATCAAGTGGTGCATAAGAACCCATGTGTACAGGGATCGTGCTAAAGATACTTGAACCGGGAGCTCCTAAATCAACCGTGGTAGCACCATAATTGGAAGAAAAAGAATTTAGGAATTTTGAAAAATCATCATTACAACCAGTTGCTGCAACTGAAATAATGTTATCAAGATCATAACTGGCTGGATAATTTGGCATTTTATCATTGTTAAGTCCATAATTACCAGCAGAAGCAACATATAAAATACCATCTTCTTTAAGCTTTTCAACAGCATCGTAAAGTGCTTGAGAATAAGATGATGTTCCCAAACTAGCATTTACAATTTTTGCACCATTTTCTGCGGCATATTTCATTCCACATACAACAGCACTAATTGCAGAATTACCATTAGGAACAAGAGTTTTAACTGCCATGATCTTGGCAGACCAATTAACTCCCACAACACCAGTATTATTGTTTCCAATAGCTGCAATCGTACCAGCACAATGAGTACCATGTATGCCATCGTCTTGTGGATCGTTATCTTTATTTACAAAATCATAACCATAAATATCATTTATATAGCCGTTATTATCATCATCAATACCATTATTAGGAATTTCATCCAAGTTTTTCCACATATTATCAACTAAATCTGGATGAGTATAATCCACGCCAGTATCAATAACTGCGATAACAATATCATTACTACTCACATTAATATCCCATGCCTTTGTGGCTTGAATTTTGTTCAATCCCCAAAGTAAAGAAAAATCAACATCATTTGGAGTTTTCTGGGCTTTAACTATGTAATTAGGTTCTATATAGTCAACACATGGATATAAATCAGGATATTGTCCTAATTTAGGATTTTTAGGATCAAGATAAACAGTTCCGATACTATCTTCAACGACAGCAATCAGTCCTTGTTCTATTTCTTCGGATAATTCATTTGTTTGCCAAAGTTCTGCATTAATAACAGAAAACCTTTTCAACAATTGAATATTATTTTTTTTCCGCACTCTTCTGGTACTTTTCTCAGTACAGCCTTCCTTTAATCCAACAAACCATTGACCTTTAATGGCCTTTCCAGATTTAAAAGAGGCAATCTCTATATTTGTTACACTATTTTCCTCACAACTTTCCCAAACATCGGCTTTTATTCCAGTCGTTGCGAAAGATAATGCAAGTATAAATAAAATTATTTTCTTGTTCACAACATTTCCTTGTTTATGTAGGTCGGGTTAAACACGTATGTAATTGGATAATATCTCCAATTAAGCAATTAACTAGACCTACAACAAAAGTTATTTTTCAGTTAATTGTTAGTCTAATAAAGTCGGCGATTACCACTTGCAATTAATAATTTATATGTTTGTTCATATCGTAATGGTCGGTTACGCTTTGCTTCACCAACCCTACTTGGCTAAATAAGAATTCACAGAATATATTGTTGGTTTTATTGGTTTTCATCCTGTTAACCCTATAATCCCGTGAATCCTGATTTTGACAAAATAGTACAACGAATTGGCGAAATGAACGAATACTTCACTAGATAAACCTAGCTTTTAATTCGCTTATTTCGTCAATTAGTTGTACTCTGTTATTATCCTTTAATCCTGAGAATCCTCATCCTGGTAAATTGAGAGAAAAAAATGACATTATTATCTATTGAAGAATCTAAAATAAAATTAATTTTTAAAACTGCTCTTATTGAAGTATTAGATGAACGTCGTGATTTATTGGTAGAAGCTGTAGAAGAAGCTTTGGAAGACGTTGCATTTTTAAGTGCTATAAAAGAAGGAGAAACTTCTGATATTGTTTCCAGACAAGAAGTATTTAAAATTTTAGATAAATAAATCATGGAATTAGAATTTAGAAAAAGTTTTACCAAAGATTTAAAAAGAACAAATATAACAACCCTAAAAAGATTAAAAATTCTAATTGAACAACTTGAAATCGCAAATTCCTTAGAAAAGATAGCAAACGTTAAAAAATTAAAGGATATAGAAGAATATTACAGAATAAGAATTGGGGATTATAGACTCGGTATCAAAGTTGAAGACAACAAGTTAATTATATTAAGATTTTTACACAGAAAAGAGATTTATAGATATTTTCCATAATTTTTGCTTTATCGTAAAAAAAAATCGTTATATGTTCGATTTATAATTAAATGTCCTAATCAGGATTTGCAGGATTTAAAGATTCTTAGAATATATTCTTGGTTTTGTTGGTTTTCATCCTGAAAATCCAATAATCTTGTGAATCCTGATTCAGACAAAATAGTACAGCTAATTAGCGAAATAAACGAATACTTCAATGGATGAATTTGCTTTTAATTCGCTTATTTCGTTAATTCGATGTACTAGTTTTTTTATATTAAGAACCCTGATTCAGATATTATTAATAGGAATCAAAAATGACAGACGAAGAACTAAAAGAGTTAGTTGCTGGTCTAGCAATTGCTCAACAGAAAAATGAAATACAGTTTGCTAAAAATGACGCTAAGATGGCTAAAGCATTTGCAGAAACTGATGCTAAGATGGCTAAAACTGATGCTAAATTAAATAAAATTGCAACCTTAATTGGTAATATTGCTAATAATCAAGGAGATTCAGCCGAAGAATTCTTCTATCGTAGTTTAATTGCTGAACCATACTTAGGAAAAGTACATTTTGATACAATTTATCGTAATTTACCAGCCAATAAAAATAAGTTACAAGATGAATTTGATATAGTATTAGTCAATGAAAATAGTGTTGCTATTGTTGAAGTTAAGCAAAAAGCCCATCCTAAATTGATAGACGATATGTTAACAAGAAAGCTACCTAATTTTAGAACTTTATTTCCTTACTATAAAGAACTTAAATTATATGGTGTTATAGCCAGTATGGTCAGCAATAAAAAATTAATAGAAAAAGCTAAAGAAGCAGGTCTATTTTTCCTGACTCAACAAGGCAATCATGTTGTTTTAGTCAATGACAAAGCCAAAATTTTTTGATTTGAACTATTCAGTACAACGAATGAAAGAAATCAATATTAAGGTATTTGAATCATTCTGAAAATTATCAATAAATTCAACCAAAAGGAATTTTTTACTTATGCTAAATAATAATCTAAAACCAACAAATATTTTATCACAACTACCGAGTATAATAATACTCAGCTCATTATTCTGGTTACAACCCGCATTCGCAGAAACATTAAAAGTAATTGAAGGTGCGAACCAAGTAATTCCATCTGGACAAACATCCGAAGATATTAGTTTCAGACTACTTGATAACCTTGGTAATCCATTAACTAATGGCACTGCTCTTCTTTTAGGTTTATCAATACCAACCAATAGCACTGCCAAATTAATTATAGACAGTACTATCACAGATAAAAATGGAGAAATTACCACTTACTTATCCGAAACAGATACTTTAGGGACTTACACCATTACCGCTCTACTTGAAAACGATAAAGATGTCTCTGCAACAACTTATATATTTGTAACAGACCCACCACAAACTTTACCTCACTTAGAAGGTGCAAAAATAAATAATCAAGGGCAATTATTTGGTACAGAAGCAAAATTTTATGGTGGTGCTTCTATTGATGGTAAAGTTTTTAAACAAGATGTTAAGTATTACCTTGACAGTAATTCATCAATGTTTGTACAGGGACTTATTCAAGTTGAAGAAGCCCATCTTGGACAAATAGCAGACATTGTTGTTGTAGGCATAATTTTCAAATTAAATCAAGAAGAAATATATTGTATGCTTAATGAATCAACTATATGTGAAGAGTGGGATGGAAAGCCGAAATCATTAGAAGCATTCAAAAGTAGTATTGCCTTACCGAAAGAATTATCAATAACATTTTCAATACCATTATGGGCAGGTAATTTTGAAGAGGAAAGCACAATATATGGATATTTTGGGTATCGTTTGGAAGATGTAATTGTTTTTAACCAACAGCCAATTGAGATAATTGTAATTAATAACAATTTAACTACTGATAATAACTAGAATTAGTCCCACGCACCCTCCCCAAAATATATTGACACCAACCCCAAGAATATAATAAATCCTTGCTATTAATTTAACAAGGTAAATCATGAAAAATAGGACAGCAGTATTTTATGGAACAACTAATCCCCGGTATCTTCAGTGATGGCTATGTGTTAGATGATGATTCAGCCGTCATGAGTGAGCGTGGGAATGAAACATGCTCCATTGCAACGTGTGGCTAATAACTGGCCTCCAAAAAATATCAAACCATTTTGTTGATGCTACTAAAAATGTCATAGTTACCAATTCAGTTGAAGTATTGGCCAAAAACAGTCCTCATTAAGGCCGAAATATTGTAGTATATAACACTGATTTCATTGAATCTTTCATACGTGGTTATGCGTGTTCGCATTATCCAAAGGTAAACTACGTCCCAACCAAATCCATATTGGCAATCAAGCCGTATTATTACTATCATCATTAGCTGAAACCACTTTATACACAGCTATTGAAGAATCATGTGGTTTATCTCCCAATATCCAAACCACTACCAAAGAAATTATTAGGATCATGCAAGAACAGGGTCTGAATTATTCAATCGGCGGTAAAATTGCGGTTAAACAAGATATGACCAGCTTTTTTAAAGTATCAACTGGAGTTCTTAATAATTATCTACGTAAACATAATATTATTCCAATTAATCTCAGTCATTCAACTATTTTAGAAGCTGGTTTTAAAGCCTCAAGAATGTTAGAATTTGGCCAAAATAAGGATAAGCAAAGAGAGCATTAAACAAGAATATGGTTTGATTAGCAGCATTACAAATAGCATTTTGACTGATATTCATAAAATCTTCCAATCCCCAATATTGTTTAGCTTCACGGAAATTGAACTCAATTTAAAAACGCAATTGGTAATATTCAATCAACTTGTCATAAGCAAGTTCAAGGTCAGCCCTACCAGTTTTAAAATTAGTTTTTTCAATGATAACAATATTCAAAAGGTCAGAAAATAACTTATACCTGATAAGTCTTTGACCAATATTGTTAGCTGTAATTAAGTCAAAGCATGGGATAATCTTACTTATATATCTTCTTTAACTTCCCCATTAATCTTTAATTTAACTATTTCTAAATTTTCTAATCCTGTATTATCCACGACTTTTACTGCGATTTGATAATCACCAGTTTTAAATTTTTGAGTTTGTCTTCCTTGTTTATCAATCATAATTTTGGCTTTAAAGCCTTCTGTTTCATTATAATTAAAATCCCAAGCATAGAATTCAATTCCAGCTTCTGATTCACCGATAGCAGTAAATTCTATTTCACGTAATTTTTTATTATCTAAACCTAAATCTTTGAAATTAACCGTTAATTTTGGTTTTTTAGCAATTGGAATGATTTCTTCTACAGTTATTAGCCGAATTATCAGATTGTCTTGATTTTTTAATCGGGCAACTTCTTGGATTGCTCCTTTGCCAAAACTGAAAGCTATAATATAACCAATTATTTTATTATTCTGTTGATTTTTATCAAATAAATTCTTATCAAAACGTTTACTAGCAGAAATAAAGTTATCAATTACATTGCGGCCAATATTATCCGAACGTTTAACTTGAATTGGTACGCCATCTCTAGTTTTACCATCTATACCTTTATCACCACGTTGTTTGGTATTTGGAATTCCATCATATTGTTGAATAATCCAAGTTTCAAATTTAAAAGCATCAGAATAGCGGAGAGTATCGTAATCGTATTTATGTAGTTGTACAGTGAAAGGTTTGGAGAATAAATCTTGCTGTTTTTGTAATCTGAGTTCAGAAACTTTAACCGCTTGGACAGATTGATCGATGCCTATCCATTGTCTGTTTAATTTATCGGCAACGGTTGTAGTTGTGCCACCACCAAGAAATGGGTCTAAGACGATATCGCCTTCGTTGCTGGCCGATAGAATTATTCTTTCTAAGAGTTTTTCTGGTTTTTGAGTTGGGTAACCGATGCGTTCTTTAGCTGATGGATTTAAAGCCTGTATATCTGTCCACCAATCATTAGGTAATACACCTTTATCAAGGTAATATTTGTATTCTTTACCATTTTTTATATTTCTTTGATAAGGTTTTCCTTTACTATCATATAATATAGGTTCGTGCATTGTTGATGTATCTCTTTCTACTGCAACGTTATCGTAGTAAAAGCTATATTTTTTAGATTTGGAATACCAAAATAATATGTCATGCTTTTTTGGATAAAATTTTGTCGCTCTTCCTCCTGTACTATAGCACCAAATAATCTCATTCCTAAAATTATCTTCCCCAAAAACCTTATCCAAAATAAATACCCGAATATAAGCATTTGCGTGCCAATCACAATGTAAAAATATAGAACCAGTTGGTTTCAAAATCCGATACATTTCCTCCACTCGTTCCTTCAACCAAGCAATATAATGGTCAATTCCACCACTCCATCGATCCTGAAAACTACGAATTTCCCCCTCATCACCCCAAATTACCTCATAATTCCGATTTGAGAAAAATGGTGGATCAAGATAAATTAAATCCACTGATTCTGTTTCAAGAGTTCTTAAAATTTCTAGGTTGTCGCCTAGGATTAGTTTGTTCATTTAATTATTTATCATTTTGTATTCATACATTAAAAATTCAGAGTATAACCAATTACTGGATTTAAGCAAATAAATAATGTGATACTTTTAAAAGTTTTATTAATTGAGGTTACGCAGAGCTTTTATATTCAACCGATTTCATTGGTGGCTATTCACATTCAATCTTTTCAAAATTGAAACAACCTCAATGGAGTTAAACCTATGGAATGCTTCCAAAATAATCCGACAATTTTTGAATTAATTCAATATTAGGTCGATCCCAATAAATTCCATATTCGCTATCCCACTGCATACCTCGTAAAAATAAATAATAGACTCCACCAAAATGAGTTGCATAGTCATAATCTGGTAAACGGTAAGCCAAATAGCGGTGTAAAGCTACTGAATAAATGTGATATTGTAATATATAATCTTCTCTTACCATCACTTTATATAACTGTTGCCAATGATAATCTTCTTGTTGATTGCCAAGCATGTTAGATTTATAATCAACTAAATAATACTTTCCCTCATATTCAAATACCATATCAATATAACCTTTCATAAATCCACGTACTGAGGTAATGTTAGATATTGATTTATCCGTAAAAATTGCTTGTAATCCAGCATTAGTAATTTTGGATAATGGGTAATAAAATTCTAGTTCATTCAAACGTTTTTGTTGATTTATTTGAGATAGACTACAAGAGCCTAATGGAGTATTTAAAACCTTGTTAATTAATTCAATTACTGTTGGCAGCCATCTTTCCACATCAAACCCAAACTTTATTAAATACTGTTGGATTAAAGCTTCATCTGGTTGATTAAAATCTAAATTTTCTAATAATGAATGTAAAAATAACCCAGTTCTAGCTCCTTTGGGAAAATTAAAAATATCATTGTCTGATTTAGCTATTCGTTCATGTTCTGGTTGATAATTATGAGTTGATAGAGCAGAAAAGCTAGATACTTGCCAAGTTTTATCTATTTTGCCAGTAAATTTACGAGCTTGCAATTGTTCAGATTTATCAATTGGCCGTTGATATGTAACTGGTTCTAACGGTAATTCTGAAATTTGTATAGTGCGATTAGATTTGGCTGCTAAATCTTGCAGAATTTGTATAAATTGACTATCTGTTTCTTGTTCAATATCTGGATATAATAAATGGCTTAAAGCTGATTTACCAGTATCTTTAAAAGCTCCCCAGATTAAATAACAACGATATTTAGCCCTGGTTACAGCAACATAAAACAACCGTAAGTTTTCTGCTCGTTCTTCTTTCTCTGCTTGTACACGATGTTGTTCTTGTTCGCTAGAACCCAAGTCCAGAGTTAGTTCAGTGCCATTATGAAACACGAATTGTTTGGCTTTTTTACTATGTAAAGCTCCATCCCAAACAAAAGGGCAGAAAACTATAGGATATTCCAGTCCTTTACTTTTATGAATTGTAACAATTTTAACTAATTTTTCATCACTTTCTAAGCGTAATTCTTCTTCCTCATGAGCTTGTTCTAGCCATTGACATAAACGAATCATACTTAATTTTTGTTGGACTGCTGTTTGTTGTAATATCTCTCCAATATGCAATATATTAGTCAATCGTCGCTCACCATCAGGAAAGCTTAATAAATTAGTTTGCACTTGTTCTTGTAGTAATACAGTGCGATACATTTTAATAAAACCAAACCGTTGCCATAAAAAATGATAATGTTGAAAATGATTCAATTTAATTTGCCATTGTTTGTCATCTGCCATTAAATTATATAATTCATTCCCAGAAATACCAAATATATCAGTAGTTAAAGCTGCTTTTATTAATCCTTCCCGATTCGGTTCTGTGATTGCTAATAAAATCCTTTTAATTTCCATTATTTCGTGTGAATCAAACAAACTTTCTCGACTATACAATACACTGGCAATTCCCAATTTAGTTAAAGTTCTTTGAATTTGTATAGCTTGTCTATTGGTTCGCACTAAAATGGCAATATCACCGGCAACTATCGGTTTCTTATCTATAAGCATTTCTGATTGCAATAGTTTAGCAATTTCATAACCTACTGCTTTGGGAATATTTTGATTAGCCCAACTTTTATTGATCAGTTTATTAGCTTTGGCCAAACTGCGTGGAGCATACCATAAATGTAAACAGGCAGTATTAGTAATAGGTTTATCAGGAGGAGCAGATACTGAAGTGAAGTGAATATCTTTAAATAAAAATGGATTAGTTCGCTGAGTAAATAATAAGTTAGTAGCATTAATCAAATCAGCTTCAGAACGCCAATTGGTTGCTAAAGTATAACGATGATCCGCATCTTTACTAGCAGCAAAATAAGTATAAATATCGGCTCCCCGAAAGCTATAAATTGCTTGTTTTGGATCACCAATTAAAAATAAAGTACTATTAGTTGCGTAAATAGTATAAAATATATCATATTGAATTGGATCAGTATCTTGGAATTCATCTATCAATGCTACCTGATATTTATTCCGAATTGTATTGGCTAAATTATATCCATTGTCACTTGTTAAAGCTTTATGTAAATTAAATAATAAATCATCAAAAGATTGAATATGATACTGTTGTTTTTTCTGGGCTAATTCTTGTTTAGTGATAAAAAATAATTTTACTTTTAAAGCTAATAAATATTGCTTAAATGATTGTAATAAATTAGTTTGGCAGGAATATAATATGTCACATAAATCAAAAAATTCATGTTTGGGAGCAATTTGGCCTTTCTTAACACTGGCAGTAAGTTCGCTATTGGTAAATTTAATGAATTTAGCTGGCAAATTGACTGATGATGACTGAAAAAATATATTTAACTCATTGCACCATAAAGGAATATTACGATATTTATTTTTATTTAAACTTTTACTATTTACTAATAAATCTTGAATATCTTGTTGATTCCAAGCTTGTTTAGCTGCTATAAATGCTGCTTGAAATTGGGTTTCTTCTATATCTAGCTCAGTTAATTCAAATTGAGGAATGATATTTAAATGACCAAAATTTAAATTAGTTAATAAACTGGCCGGATTTTTATAGCCATTTTCTAAGGCATAAGTCAAGAATAATTGTGAAGCATTATAAAAATGTTGCCGCCAAAAATCTTCTACAATTTCATATAGTAAGTAATTTTGATCAGTTATTAATTCAACGTCAAATAATACTCCACTAGCAAAAGCATTATCTTGTAACATCTGTTTGCAAAAACTATGAATAGTAAAAATAGATGCTTCATCAAAACTGCGAATAGCATTGGTTAAACTAGTGATAATTGTTTTACGATCTAAATACTGTTCTAGCAACCCAATGATAATTTTATCTTCACTTTCATTATGTTGAAAAGCTAATAAAGTATCACGTAAACGTTTCCGAATTCGATCACGTAATTCTTCAGTTGCGGCTTCAGTAAAAGTTACTACTAAAATTTTATCTATGGTAAGTTTTTTTTCTAATAGCAATCGGATGAATAAGGTAGATATTGTATAGGTTTTTCCAGTTCCAGCACTAGCTTCGATTAAGTTTATTCCATTGAGAGGAGTAGTAAGTGGATCAAGTATTTTGATAGAATTCATAGTAAGTTTAAAATTTTATATATAATATCAGTTATTTAGCAAAATTAACTATCGCTTAAAATATATGTTATAATTAATGGTTTAATAATATCTAGTTGAAAGCAATTCTGAATGCGTAATCCCTAATAATTGAAATTTGCATAGGAACATTATAAATGTCAACACATACTTCAAAGCCAAATGCTGCGGCCATTTTATCAGAAGATTCTCGTACAAAAATTGATGCTTGGATAGTCAAATATCCAGAAAATCAAAAACAATCCGCAGTGATGGGAGCTTTAACTGTTGTTCAAGAAATTAATGGAGGTTGGTTGACAACAGAATTAATGGATGCAGTAGCAGATTATTTAGATATGCCACCTATTGCGGTTTATGAAGTTGCCACATTTTATTCTATGTATGAACTAGAGCCAGTTGGAGAAAACAAGCTATGTGTTTGTACTAATATCTCTTGTATGCTACGTGGTTCTGACGAAATTGTTGAACACTTGAATAAAAAATTAGGCATTAAATTAGGTGAAACTACAGAAGATAATAAATTTACTTTGAAAGAGGTCGAATGTCTTGGTGCATGTGGTGGAGCTCCAATGATGCAAATTGAAGATAAATACCATGAAAATCTTACTCCTGACAAAGTAGATGAAATTATAGAACAATTACAAAATTAGTTAGTTTAACATATCTTTTTATTACGATTGCAGAATTTGAATCTTAACAGAAGTTTGAAAAAATTTAGATAGGAATTTATAACATTGGAGCGTTAAGGAATATCTATAATATTAACGCTCTAATGTAAGATAGTTATTGGTTAATATCTGCAATCGCTGACTACGAACTCGATAATGAGCATCAAATAATTAGCTGTTATATTATAGCAACGTTCAAATACCATCATCAGAACCGATTAGTTGAATTAGCCAAAACTACTATATCCAAACAAAATTTAGCAATACATCAAGTTGAATGTAACTAGTTTATGGATTATCACTTAACGATTGGGCTAATTTAACTAGTTGAATAAATTCACTTCGATAGCCAAATGAATCTTTACCTCGTGAGTTTTTGGCCAAGTTTAAGATGTCAGCATAGGAAAACTGGTTAAGATATTTACCATCTCGTAATTGCTGTCCGAAAGCAGCGACTGCAGCCGCAAAACGAAATCGATCAGTATTTTCGATTGAACTTCTTAAAATAGGCCATTCTAATAATTTACTAGTATTACCGTTAGGAGCTTTATAACGTAAACGTAAAAAAGCCAATTCATCACTGTGAGGTTTTTCTGGAAAATTTTCTGGGTTTTTCTTGCCATATCGCAGTGTTTCTAAACGTTTTCCACTACTTCCAGTTAAAGCAATTTCATACAAAGCTGTCACTGTATGTCCAGCTCCAATTTCTCCAGCGTCAATTTTATCATTATTAAAATCTTCCCGATTTAACTTACGATTTTCATAACCGATTAAACGATATTCAGCCACTGTAGCGTGGTTAAATTCAAGCTGGATTTTAACATCTTTTGCTATCGTATTAATAGTTGAAGCTATTTCATCGACCAGTACTTTTTGGGCTTCTTTAAGAGTATCGATATAAGCATAATTTCCATTGCCTGCATCAGCGAGTTGTTCCATCAAATTATCATTATAATTGCCAGTGCCAAAACCAAGTGTAGTTAAGGATATTCCAGTTTTACGTTTTTCTATAACCAAATTTTTTAACGCATTAAAATCCACTGTACCAACATTAAAATCACCATCAGTTGCCAATAAAATGCGATTAATACCATTTTCAATGAAACCTTGTTTAGCCACGGCATAAGCCAATTGGATTCCAGAACCACCATTGGTTGAGCCACCAGCATTTAAACGAGTTAAAGCAGCTTTAATTTTACCATATTGATTACCTGAGGTTGGTTCTAATACTAGACCTGATGCACCAGCATAGACGACTAAAGAAACTTTATCTTTTGCAGTCAATTGTTTGCTAAGTAATTCCAACGCTATTTTTAATAATTCCAATTTATTAGAGCTTGCCATCGAACCAGATACATCAATCAAAAATACTAAATTGGCTGGTGGCAATTGTGTCTTAGGAATTTCAAAGCCTTTAATTCCAATATGAAGCAAATAAGTTTGATTATTCCAGGGGGTTGGAGCAATTTCTGTTGTTACTTTAAATGGTGGATCAAGTGTTTTTGGGGATGGGTAAGCATAGTTAAAATAATTAATCATCTCTTCAATACGAATTGCATCATACTGAGGTAATCGACCTTGGTTAAGCATCCGTCTTACATTAGTATAGCTCCCTGTATCAACATCAATACTAAAAGTTGAAACCGGATGTTCGCTAACTTGTTTTGTCAAGTTTTCTTCAAGATGAGCATATTTTTCACGATTGGTTTCTTCAGATATTAGGGAAGAATTTGGTGCTTCGGAAACCCTAGCAAATAAGTTATGTTTATCTCGATCTGTTTTGTCATATGCTGACTCAGGCATGGGTGCTTGATCTACGCTTGACATAAAACGTGGACCTATCATGCACGAGCCAAACATTAATATAATTATAATAATGCCAATATTTTTTAACATATAGAACTCCTTAAAACTATAGTATTTCCCAATTTAGTTAAATACAACCTCCCCTAATCCTCTCCTTAAATAAGGAGGGGACGAAAGGGGTGGTTTATGTACTTCATACAATCGGTAAACGCTATAATTACCTTTCGAGGATGGTTTCATCTGTCTCACGATATTTTTAAGCCATTTCATCAATATTGTTATTTAAAGTCAATGAATATTTACAATGACATTTCATTATATAACATATATCCATGTTTGGTATGAGTTTGTATCTCTAAAATTCGAGCAGTTTTGTGATGAGATATATTGATTTGTATATCTGGCTTAGGAGTAAAATCCTGGCCTATTTCTGGCCATTCGATTAAACAAATAGCGTCTAAATAATCACGAATACCTAGATATTCCAATTCTTCCGGATCACCTAAGCGATAAAAATCAAAATGATAAATAGTATATTTGTCAAAAAAATAAGGTTCAACTATTGTATAGGTAGGGCTTTTTACAATACCTTGATATCCTAAAGTACGCAAAAAACCCCGCACTAGTGTAGTTTTACCAGTACCTAAATCGCCACAGAGATGTATGACACCTTGCCTACCAAGATATGAATTAGCTAATTTACCACCTAACTCTTCCATAGCGGCTGTGGTGGAAATAATCATTAGTGGTGATGTTGATGAGATGGTTTTTCGTTAACAGCAGATTTGCGTACTGGAACTTTGATTGCCAACTCTTCTTCATTAGCAAATTTTATAATTAAGTCTACTTCATCACCAGTAGTTAATTGGCGTTTTGGTTGCATTAACATCATGTGATAACTACCAGGTTTTAATATTACTTGTTGTTTAGGCTTAATAACCAATTGTTCTTGTTTCTGCATGTGCATCATACCGTCATGCTCAATAGTCTGATGAATTTCTATTGTTTCAAAATCAGAACTTGTTGCTGCAATAATGGTTCGTGATTCTGACGATTGGTTATCTATGAGCATAAAAGCTGCTAATACCTGGGCATTGGGTGGAGCTTCTCGTATCCATTGCCCAGTTATTTGTACTGATTCAGCCCAAGTAATTTGAGTGAATGAAATGGTAAGTACCACCAAAAATTTTAGTAATCTCATTAAATGAATTTCCGCAAATTAAATTATTAAGTTCAAACTTTAATATTAAGATATATCCTATATTTTAGAAAAATACCATGATTTAAATTAATAAAGCTTACGAATCAAGTTGTATTGCTCAAAAATTACTTCTGAAATATGAGGTTGAGAGAATCCAGCATGCAGTTGCATTTTAGGATTAATAAGGAATATAGTGCTAGTATGGCTAATCTGATAGTTACTATCGTCTGCATTAAGAGTAGGCCCTTTTATATAACCTGCTCCTGTTTGTAAAGCTAATTTATTTATTTCTGTAACTTCTCCGGTTACGCCAATAAAGTCTTTGCTAAAATAAGCAACATATTCAGCAAGTTTTTCTGGTGTATCACGTTCTGGGTCGACTGATACAAAAACTACTTGAGTATTTGCTAAAACTTGTGGCTGCAAATTGGTATAAAATTCTTGTAATACAGTAAGTGTAGTTGGACATACATCTGGACAAAAAGTATAACCAAAAAAAAGCAAAGTCCATTTACCTTTAAAATTTTCTAATTTAAAAGCATTTTTATTTTGATCAATAAGAGAAAAACCTTGTAATGGTTTTGGTTCTGGACGTAGTATAGCTTGTAATTCTATTGGAACAGTTGGACGTGGAAAAAACCATCCGATAACTCCAAAAGCAATTCCAACCAACACTAACAGAGATACAATAATAGTCGTTTTTTGACTCATGATATTAGCTAGATTAATTATAAAAATATATGATTATATTATTAAATAATGCTAATTGTCAATGATTTAAATATATGGGATAATTAAGAATGTATAGATTTTCATTATTTGTTACTCAATATCTCAAACCCATAGTAATTTAACATAATTAATAGACATATTTCCTAAATAACGAAAGCCATATAATCATGTATGGTTGAGTGAAACCTACCAGAAGCATTTCCCTTCCTCATTCTAAGTTAAGAGGAAAGGTTGGCTACAGAAAATATTATATAATATCTTCATGTAGGATGTAATGAGTTTACGAATTACATCTTTCGAGTCACATTAGATACACGATTTATGCAATTCATTCTGCATCCTACATTATATATCGGAAAGATGTCTAATCTTATAAAAAATTGGAACTTTAAACTTTTAATTCTAGTTTTTTAATACTAAAAATTAATATAATATAAATTATTACCCAACTAAACAATAAATACCATTGTATCTGTAGTAAAACTCCTAGTAGGGCTGAAATACTACAAGCTGCCATTAAAATATATTCTCGCAATACAGTCCTTTTATGTCCCCAACCTAATTGGACTAAACGTTGATAATAATGTGATTTATGAGCTAACCAAATTTTTTTGCCAGTTAACAAACGTCTTAGTAAAGTTACGGTAGCATCTACGATAAATGGAGAAAATATCAATAATGCTATCCATAAAGAAAAAATACCTTCATTATTGCCCCATAAGCTAAAGGCGGCTGCTAAAAATCCCAAACTGGAAGCCCCAACATCACCCATAAAAATTTTCGCTGGAGGGAAGTTAAAAATTAAAAATCCACCTACAGCACTGATTATAATTAGGTTTAATAACATAAACAATTGTTGATTGGCTAACATACCTAAAATTGCAAAAGTACCAAATCCAAAAATTGCCATCCCACCAGCAAAACCATCCATTCCATCCATAAAATTGTATAAATTTGTCATCCATACTATAAATAGAAAAGAAATACTTATTTGAAAGAACTTAGGCAATTCCCAATCTAAGCCTGGGATATTAATAATAGTAAAATCATATTGACTTAATAAAAAAATAGCTGCAATACAATGAATTAATAACCGATAAGGAATAAAAATTTGCTTACAATCATCGATAAAAGATACAATTGCAATTAGTAAACAACTGATAAATAACCATAAATATTCATATGCTGGTAGATAAAATATATCAACGAAAATTAATGTTATAGCACATGCTAATAATATTGCCACTCCACCAGTAACAGGAGTAGGTTTTATATGTAAAGAACGGGAATTTGGCTTATCAAGAATACATAAAGCTGTTTCTGGACGGCTTAAATATGAAGTGAATCCTGCTGATAACAAAAAAGTTAAAAATATTAATAACATAATTTAATATCCGTAAATTTTCTAGGTTGATAATTAAAATCATGTTGAGCTGATGTGCAATCAAAACATAAATCTTGATTAATTCGGGTAACCATTGTCGTTGATATATGAGAATATTTAGGTAGCCAAGTTATACAACGAATCATTGTGGTAAACAGTGGTGATGGGATAGATATAATTCGTGGTTTTTTGCCTAAAAGTTCAAAAATAGCTGTAATCATGTCACGATAACTAAGAGTTTGCCCACCAGTTAAATTATAAGTTTTACTAATTGTTTTTGTAGATAAAGCAACTTGAATACAAGCTTTAGCTAAATCATCAGCATGCACTGGTTGCCGTAGCCCTGTTCCTCGGCCAATAATTGGAAAGAAACCAAATTTATTAATAAAATTAGCAATAAAAGTTATATTCTTGTCCAAACCACAACCATACACTAAAGTTGGTCTCAATATAGTCCAAGCTATATTACGCTGTTGGCATTCTTTTATCAATGCTGTCTCAGCCTGAATTAATTGACTGGCTACAGTTTTTTCCTTATGATTGGTTGAATTTTCTTTGGTAAAACGGCTAGTTGAGCTAAAAGCGATGACTCTAGTTAATAATGTTTTCTGTGGCAAATTTGCTAGTAATGATGGCAATAATGGTAAAGGTGCTGAGTAGAATAATTGGCTAGGTGCTTTAATTGGCAAATTTTCAGTTGTTAAATCAGTTTGTAGCCAACTGATATTATCAGTATTTGGGCGTGATTGGCGACTAATAGCAATTACTTTATAATCTTGTAAGCGTGGTAATAAAAAATGGCCGATTTGATTAGTGGCACCAGCTACAATTATAGTTGACATATGATATTGTTATTTAAGTGATTTTATGTTTGACTACCATTCTGTATTTTATGTTCAAACCCATGTGCTTTACCCCAAAAAGAAATAGCTTTCTGCATAATTTTTGCGGCAGTAATTTCTGAAACATGAGAAGGTTCTGGTATTAATTCTACAATATCCATTCCATATATTTCCACATTTTTATTAAAAAATACAGCTTCTAATATATCCAAACATTGATACCAATCTATTCCACCTGGTTGCGGAGTCCCAACTCCAGAAACTAAAGCTGGATTAAAAACATCCATATCAATAGTTAACCACACTGGTCCAGTTAATTCACTAATACATTGTATAACTTTTTCCATATTCAGTTTTCTATCCATAAATGTAGTTATGTCAGCTAAATATTTTACTTCTTCTTCAAATATGGAACGAATTCCAATCATTATTAACGAATAACCTTGATTTAAAATTTGATATGCTGCACAAGCATGGCTATATTCTGAACCTTGATAAGTCTTTCTCAAATCAGCATGAGCATCCAAATAAATCACCGAACCATTTTTTGGCATACGACCTTTAATTAATGCTGGGGTTATGGAATGCTCACCACCAAGAGCGATTAATAAATTATCCTTTGGTAATCTACTGATAGTATTGGTTAAATGACTATGAAATTGAGTTGCTTGCGAAGCGATAGTTTCTAGTACACAAACTTGCATATGCTTCATTGGAGACCAAGCAATATCCTCCTCATAATATTCAAGCTGTTCAGTTGCTTTTAGAATGGCTGCTGGAGCTAAAGAAGTGCCAGCTTTATAACACACTGTTTGTTCCCAAGGTACTGGCAAAATTAATATATCAGCTTCATCAACAGAAGAATTAGGTAAAAATTGAAAATAGTTAGTAGAGCTTGGATGTTGGCAAGTCATAAATTTTCTATTTAGTTTGTAAAAATGATGCTAGTTTCTGATCCATTTTTTTATTGTAGCAAATTCATATGTTTGATATAATTTAATTGTTTATTCAAATTTTTCAATAGTGGCTATTTTTTGTGATTTTTCAGTTAGTTCATCGGCATCAAAAAATTTTACTCTTTCCAGTCGACCTTTGACCTTAACTTTATCTATAAATCGTTTAAAAATTTAAGAAATTCATGCGGCACAAAAAGGCTATAAGCAGTATTTAAATTATGCAAATGTAAGTGCTTTTACTCTGGCTAAGAGTTTATTTTTAGCTATTAGTTTGGTTAAATAATCGTTATCCCCAGCTCTTAATAAACCAGCTACTAAGTCTGAAATTTGATTTTTAGCGGTCAACATTAAGATAGGTAATTTATTTGAAATGGTATTAATAAATTGTAATTTTCCCAATAATAGTTTATTTAAATAATTATACTATTTTAACCATTTTTTTCAATAATTTATTTTAAATTAGCTATTTCTTTGATAAATCTTTGTTGGTCTATTTTTAATTTATTATATCACTTATTAATAGGATAGGTTCATATTCAGGCGGCAACAATTTTAATAGCAAAGATATTTCCAGAAATTAAGGAATTTAAAACAGGTGTAAATATTTGGAATACAGACCTTGCTACATATGATAAACAATATCTTAGAGAAGATTATGAAGATAAGCTATCATTTCTTAAAGTTGGATTGATTAAAGATTGGGGATATTTAAAAGAAATTATAGAAAATTTACAGCTGTTTAAGTTGTCTAACACCATTCTTGAGCCGCCGATAGGTCGGTGAGCAAGGCTAAGTTAGAATTAATTTACTCTGTTCCCAATTATCTATCAAATAATCGTATACTAGTTTGTTCAATATATTGAATAACCTGCATTCCATCTTGCCAAGGATTTTTGCCAGCTTCAATCATAGCAGCATAAAAAGTATAAGTACCTGCCATACCTGTTGACACTGTAAAATCTGAAATAACAGGAAAGTTATATTTTATTGTGTTCAAATTATCTTTAAAAAATTGGGGGGTTAGGCTGAAAATATTAGAAGATGTTAGATAGAAAAAATCTTTTGATGGAAATTCAACTGCTACCCATAAATCAACTTTATCTGTCAAGATACAATCAACTTTTATTTTTATATTTACAATTTCTCCTGATAAATAACTCCTATCAAAAACAATAAATTTTAAAAAAGCATAATCTGCATCAGTTTCACAAATTGGGAATGTATCTAATTGTGCCTTCCAAGTCTTTTCTTCATCAATAATAAATGGGTCAAAAACAGCTTCATTATTGCGGAAAGACCAGGCATAATAATCAAAACCTTTTTGTTTACAGAATAAATTATCTCTTATATCAATTTTATATAGGTTAACGATTCCATCAGAAGAAGTTGGAATTGGGCCAGTTAGTCGATTAGATTTTACATCAAGTTCTACTAATTTGAGAGAACCTTTAAAATCAGGAATGGTACCAGTAAGCTGGTTAGATTCAAGTTCAAGATATATTAGGTTAGGTAAGATAAAATCTGGGATAGTTCCTGTTAATTGGTTATTTCTAAGATCAATATCGTCTAATTCAGATAAAGCAATAAAATTTGGAATTGTACCTGTCAATTGGTTATTTCTTAGATTTAACAATTCTATATTTGGTAAAGAATCAAAATTTGGAATGGAACCTGTTAGTTGGTTATTGGCAAGTATAAGCTCTTTTAAATTAGGTAAGTTAAAGTTAGGGATTTCACCTGTCAATTGAGTAAAACTAATAGAAAGAACCTGTAATTTAGGTAAATTAAAATTTGGAATTGTTCCTATTAATTGAACAGAAGAAAGTAGAAGTTCTTCTAAATTAGGTAAGTTAAAATTTGGAATAATACCAATTAGTTTATTATTATGTAATTCTAAGTATTGTAAATTATCTAGAACATCAAAATTAGGAATTGTACCTGTAAGCTCATTAAAAGAAAGGTTGAGCTTTTTTAAATTAGGTAAACTATTAAAGTTAGGAATTGTGGCTGTCAATTGATTAAATGAAAGATTAAGAGTTTGTAGATTAGGTAAAGCAGAAAAGTTAGGAATTATACCTGTTAATTGATTACGATATAAATCAAGTTCTTGTAAATTAGGTAAAGCAGAGAAATTAGATACTGTACCTGTTAATTTATTATCAGACAGATCAAGTTTACGTAAATTAGGTAAAGCAGAAAAGTTAGGAATTTTCCCAATTAGATTATTAAAAGACAGTGAATTTATCTCAATTACTCCATTATTCTCACAAGTAATACCATACCAATTACAGGGTGTATTAGTCTCATTCCAGCCTTCATTTTTTTTCCAATTAGCACCATCTGTACTTTCATAAATTTCTAGTAGTGATTCACATTCTGCGGTAGAAATTTCGGTAACTAGGTTGCAATCAGTAGCAGCTTGTACGATTTCTAAAGCACATGTGTTTATGGAAATTAATAAAATTAATTTGATAAAGGCTTTCATTGTTGCTCTTTTTGGTTAAATAATTCTTGTTCAGTAGGGTAACCACAGTCGATTACCCTAAATAAATATTTATATTACATACATTTTGGATTTAAATTCAACGCATATTCTAATTGAACGTGGTCAATTAATATTCCAGAATCATAAGCATTATCTGCCCCATCAGTTTTTATATCAAAGGAGATTTCAATCTGATAAACTCCACCTGTATTAGGTATATTAAATACTGTTCCAACAGTTTGCCAACCAGTTTGTCCGGCAGTTTTATCTCCATTACCGGGAGCTAGGTCTTCTGTTATTGTCTTTGTACAAAATGTAGAACTATCTACACTAGCAAGCTCCGTTTCAAATATAACCACACCAGTATCATCTTTTAGTCTAACACTAAAAGAATCATTATAACCAGCATTAATATATTCAGGGTATTCTTCAGTAACAAAGTTAAAATCCATGCTGATAGGAAGAGTAGTTACACCCGGTTGTACTGTTAATACTTTACTTAAAGAGGTAATCTTATTATAGTCAGGTCCAGAAGTGCAAGCAGCCATATATTTGCGATGATTTGGTGTAATTGGCCCTAATTTTTGAATTGCTAAACAAGCACCAGCTACTTTCCATTCTGATAAATCTCCAGTCTCAAAACTACCATTAAATACAGCCTCAAATATATCAAGTTGGTTACCAATTGGTTCTAACGGTTTGGCATTTGCTAAAGGTTCTGCTGTAATTAAAAGTCTATCTTTAATTTGTTGTGGTGTCCAAGTTGGGTGTATTGACCATAAAATTGCTGCTGCTCCTGATACCAATGGAGTAGACATACTATTTCCTGATAAAACCCCATAGTTATCATTAACACCATTTGCAACTAATTTTTCTAAAGCTCCCTTTTTACCAAGCATATTAGTAAATTCATCTTTAGCTAAAGTACTGATGGTTGACATAACACCAACTCCCGGTGCCGCAATGTCAACCCAACTACCAAAATTACTATTGCTTGCACGTTTACCTGCATCAGAATTACCAACACAAAGTACTTCGGGATAGGTACAAGGATAACGTTTTGTATCTTTGCCATCATTGTGGGCTGCTGCTATTATTAATACTCCTTTTTTAAAAGCATCCTGTACAGAATTATCTAACTCTTTCATAAATGAAGTACTAGTAAAACTATTGTAAACACCTCCACTTATATTGATAATTTTGGCTTTTTTGATATCTACTGCATGTTTTATTGCCTCAGGGATATATTTATATTCGTCACCCATTCCTCTAATAGCTATAATCTCACTATCCCAAGCAACGCCAGCCACACCAATAGCGTTATTTGTAGATGCTGCTGCAATTCCTGCTACATGTGTACCATGACCATTAATATACTCATCCATTGGCTCATAAGCCTTTATACTAGTTATGCTTTCAAAAAAATTTCTTTCTTTAGTTACTTTGTTGTTTAAATCAAGATGATTATAATCTATTCCAGTATCAACAAAAATAATTGGTTCATTTGCTTTAGCAATTAACCAAGTTTCATCAGCTCGTACAGTTGTCAAATTAGAACGTAGATTTCCAGTTGTTTCGTATGACTCAGGATCATCAGGATAAGCAGAAACAGTTGTTTGCACTGCAATGTCAACATATTCTGCCTCAGAATAAGCTTTAAAAGCTGCAACTATATCCCAAAGAGTTTCCAAAGTATCATCACTATTTATGCGTAAATGAAAAGTATTAAATTTTGGACTAGTTCCTAAAAGAATAGCATTTTCAGCGGCTATAATTTCCTCAATCCGTTCTGGAGCAATTTCATCTTTAAACGAAACAGACAAACTATCCAAATAAACTAATTGGTCAGTATTTGGGTCTTCTACTAAATGATTAGTAGTCGATGGGCCAGTACCTATTGGAAACCTAGTTATATTAAAATAATTAGTGTCTGAAACAACTAAATCTCCATTAAAAATGGCAATAGTTCGATAAAACTTTTTACCTTCAATGCCACCAATCACTGTAAAGGTTCCCGAATAAAAATAATCACCAGCAGTTCTATCACCATTGATTCCATTATCATTCAATTGTCCAACAGTTCTAATTAAAGAACCATTTTCATCAATTTCTTCTAGTGTTAAGAACTGTGGTGGGCTTTCTGTTCCAGTTACAATACTGTTGAAAAATATTTCTTCGATTGATACATCAAGATTAATTGCACTTGGATACATAGTTGGTGGTAATATAGACAAATCCCCATCCCAACCCGGTTCTACAACTCTAACCGTTAACACATGTTCATCCGAAACTCCAGTTCCGACAACATTAACTTTACTAGTTACTTTATAAATCCCTGGCACAAAAGCATCAATGCGTTCACTGATCAAAGAATAAGCTGAATTATAAAATACATTACCACTAGGAGAATATCTATGAAAAAGACTAATTCCACCTTCTGGAACAACAGTTTGCTCAAAAGTAACTAAATAATCATAATCTTCATGCATGTTTAAATCTAATGTAAATCCAGTATACTTCTTAGAACCAGCTTCAATTATGATAGTATCATGTATCCCATGCTCTAAATCAATCGTTGGAGCAGGAATACTATTCCAAGCAATCCCTTCCACATCATCAAAACCAGTAGCAATACTACCACCATCCTCAATCTGACAAGTTTGTGCATTAACCACCTTATACGGCAACAAATTAGACTCACCATGCATACCAACCAACAACCTACCATCAGGTAAAATTTCCAACGCCTCAGTCTGTCCAGACAAATTACAAGTATTTACCAAAACTGAATTAATATCATATACTAACAACTTAGTATTTGCAGCCATATAAAGAAATGTACCCTTATTATCCCAAGTCATTGCCTCCACTTGCATAGAATTAGGATACAACGTATTACTATCTGGTATCTGCGGATTAGGAATCTTAACCAAACCACCTTGCTGTCCAGATTTAGACTTAGCCCATGCCCACAAAGAACCATCAATCGGATGAAAAGACAATGCTTCTATTTCATCAAAACCAGTATAACCAATTGGACTTAACTTACCAGTCTGACTATTGACCGTATACAAATAACCCTTATTCCTAACCGCATCATCCCCAGAAGCCGCATAAAGTACACTAGTTTGCGGATGTGCATCCAAAGCCTCAATATCATAACCCGGATAATTGCCATTAGGTAATGACTTGATTTCTAAAGTATTGGGATTAATAGTAAAAAACTGACTATCATTAAGTCCCTTATCTTGAACTGCATAAAGTATATCTGCTCTAACGTTTAATACAATACTTACTAGACATATGATTAAATAAAATTTCCTAAAAATTTTCATTAAAACTCCTAATGTTTTGATGTGTTTAAGATTTAGCTAACACCATTCTTGAGCGGCTGAAAGTCCATCTCCAAGATAAAGTTAGAATTAATTTATGGTTATTTGCTGGGTTTCCTTTCGTCAACCCAGCCTACGTGCTACGTGCTGTTTGTTCCCAAGGTACTGTAATATATTATCTTCATCAACTTAATGGCATTGACCTGGAGCTTAGAACTATTAATCAAATAATTCTAAAATTACATTCCATCAATTTCACTTTCAAACTATCAAATTTTATGTATATAATTAGTTTACAGTAAACAGATAGTACAAATTAAACCGTTGATATTGAAAATAATTGACCAACTAACTATTTATTATAATCTTTATACTGTTAAATATCAATTTGTTTAATTACAATTGCCAAATCTCCCAAGCTTGTATAATTTTTGCCAAATAAGAATAACCATTAGCTCTTGGATGTGAACCGTCATTTGCTGTTACTTCTGTTAGCCAGATTGGTTCTATCAATAATTGTTCAAATACTGATAAATATGGAATAGACAATTCATTGCATAATAAACTAAATTCAATATCAAGCTCTTTTATTCTTACATTCTGAATATCATCTGCAATTGGAGGTGGGCCAATCATTTTTACTTGATATTGTTTTACAGAATTTTCTAATATTAATTTAGTATTTTCAATGCTTTGAGTTTTACTTATGCGTAGTTTATTATTTTCAATAACAGTGTCATTAACCCCAAATGAAAAAACTACCAGATTTTTTGAATCATATTGTAATCTAAGCTCACATTCTTGTTGCCATCTATCTTTAATATCTTGTGATGTATTTCTGCGAATACCTAAATTGTAATAAGTTATTTCTAATTTATCATTTTGAGACAATGAACATAGACGACCAGCCCAACCAAGTTTTTGTTCATCTCCAGTTCCATTCACAAAAGAATCACCTACAAAACAAATTCTTATATCTTTCATAATTATTTAGGTTCATATTTCATACCAGAAGCATCATCAGGTCTAACTATAAAACCTAATTTAATAGACATCTTTCCTAAATAAGGGTATAGATACAGAATGAATTTCATTAATCGTGTATCTAAAATGTGACTCGAAAGATGTAATTCGTAAACTCATTACATCCTACATAAAGTATGTAACCATTTGCTATGGCTATATAATTTCATTATTTGGGAAAGATGTCTAATATAAAAATCTTTTATTTCTTAGACATTTGCAAGATAATTATAATACCATTTTTACCAATTCATGTTGGGTTAATTCCATATATAACGCATCCAATTGAACTCGACTTTGTGCAATGAAACTAATAGTCACTGACATATATTTTCCACCATTTGAATGCCGGGATTTTACTGTGTTTAAAGAACCAATATGGCGTTGGACAATTTCTACCATCATCGTTTCAAAATTGGGCTTTGCGATTCCCATAATTTTAATCGGAAATTCACAAGGAAAATCAAATAACTCTTCAGAATCAGTCATTGGAACATAATTGTTGTTTATAATTTTGATATATTTCCCAAACTTGAAACCAAACTATACCTGGTTTTCCAGTTCCAATTGGTTTACCATCCAATTCAATTATAGGTATAATTTCTTTAGTAGAACTAGTCATCCAGATTTCAGTTGCAGCCTCAAGTTGTGCCACTGGAATATCAGCTTCTTTGCAAGGTAATTTAGCAGTTTGCATTGCTTCAAGAATTAAATCACGAGTAATTCCAGGTAAAATAAATTGGCTTTTAGGAGGCGTAATAGCAACATTATCAACAATAACAAATATATTACTAGCTGCTCCTTCCATCACATAACCATCTCGGATTAAAATTGCTTCTGTAGCTCCAGTTTCTACCGCTTGGTTGCGTAATAAGATATTTGCTAATAAAGCTATTGATTTAATATCACAATTTTGCCAACGAGTATCATTACAAGCGATAGCTTTCACTCCATTAGAAGGAGGCGATGACTTTAATTCTTCACTCATTACAAATACAGTTGGAGTAATCTGCTCAGGGAAATTATGATTCCGTTTTGCTGGCCCACGAGTTATTTGCAGATAAACTGATTGATTAGTACCAGAGTTTTTAGCTATTATTGTTTCCAGTACTTCAACCCATTGTACTTCGGTTAATGGATTTGATAGCTTAATGCTATTTAAACTATTTTCTAAACGTTGTAAATGCTCTGTTAGTCTAAACAGTTCCCCGCCATATGCAGGTATTACTTCATACACACCATCGGCAAAAATAAAGCCACGATCTAGCACAGATATTTTGGCTTCTTCTAAGGGTAAAAACTCACCATTTAAGTAAACGATCATAGTTATTAAAATTAAAGTAAACGATGTAATAAATTCCAGATATGCAGATAACACTTTGCTTATCCACCATACTTAACAGAACTTTCCAATGAAATACACTAAAATAATTGATTTAGAATTTAATTAAGAATTGCCATATAAATTATATATCATCCCTCATAATAAGTACATGAACCAGAATAAACCATCATGATGTCTTTCAATTCTTGTAATAAACGTATTTTTTGTTCAATAGTTAAATGCTCTATAATATCAACTGCTTGTTTATGTTCAATCTGATAAATTATTTGATTTACTACTTGACAACCTTGATTACAAATATTCTCTAAACATGAATCAATTTGTTCATCGTTAATTAGCATGGTTTTTAGATTCTATAAAATTATAGAGAAATTTAGAAAGTAATGCAATGATATAGAAGATATTATGAATGGAATATTGGAGGAAATTTAGATATTAAAAATACTAATTAATTGATGTTACGTAGAAAGTTACCTCCCAGCCCCATGGAGCAATGTTATTAAGTTAAGGGCAGACACGCAGGTCTGCCCCTACAAAATGTAATATATTTCAA
>JASFYV010000286.1:0-8839 GCA_045046925.1 Candidatus Marithrix sp.
ATGTCTACTGCTAAAGTTGCCCAAACCCGTAAAAAACTATCTGATTTAATTGGTGGTTTTAACAATCCTAAAAATTTACCTATTCGTTGAAATTTAAATGTTATTCTTAATTTTTTTATTAAATACAACTACTGCAATCGAACCAGAATTAGCAAATGGTTTTCCACGCCAACTATATGATAATACCGCTAATACTGTCATAATTACAACTAAACCTCAGCGAATAGTTTCCTTGACTTTAGCTACTGATGAAATTTTGTTAGCTATATGCCCAACCAAAAATATTGCTGCAATTAGCACTATGGCTACCGATAGTAATTACAGTAATATTGTAGCTCAATCAAGTAAAATTTCTGCTAAAACCACAACTAATACTGAACATATTTTAAGTTTTAGACCCGATTTAGTTTTTGTTGCTAGTTATAGTCGGGCAGAAATGGTTGAGTTATTACAAGAAACTAGTACTGCCGTATTTCGTTTTGCTAATTTTAATAACATTGATGATATAAAACAAAATATAAAAACTATAGGTTTTGCAATTGGAGAGGATAAAGAAGCGGCTATTATTGTTGCTAAAATGGAAGCTGATATCAAGGCTATTCAAGCCAGTATTCCTAAGGTAAAACCACCACGTATTATGTCATATAGCTCAGGCAATTATACTGCTGGACGCAATACTACTTTTGATGATATGAGCAAATTAGTTGGTGCAGTAAATATTGTCGCAGAACAAGGTATTAATCAACATGTAAAAATCAATAATGAATATATTTTAGCTTGGCAACCAGATTTTATTATTTCCCACGCTCATAAAGACAAATTTGATTTAGTAACACAACAAATGTTGACTAATCCTGCTATAGTTGCTAGTAAAGCTAAAATTATAATTATTGAAACTCGCTATTTTTTATCTGTTTCTCAATACATTGTTGCCGGAATTAGAACGTTAGCCCAAAAATTATATAATATTCAGTGATCAAAAGTTGGAGTCCAATAGTTTTGAACTCCATCTCTAAATTAATTTTCTATAACTTGCTCTAATACCTGTAAAAATATCTTATTTTCTTCTGGAGTTCCAACCGTAACTCGCAGACAGTTTTCTAAGGTCGGATGAGTACCATGCAAGCATTTGATTAAGACATTGCGTGCTTTTAACCTCTCAAATACCTTTTTAGCATTTGCAGTTTGAAATAAAATGAAATTAGCTTGACTAGGCCAAGTGTGTATCCCATCAATCATATCTAACTGTTCTGCTAAATATTCTCTATCTAGTTTAATATTTTGGGTTTGCTGTTCTAATATACTGTAATTCTGCAATGCAAATACAGTACTTAATTGAGTTAACGAATTTATATTATAAGGTAAACGTAATTTTTCAATTTGCCCTAACCATTCCTTTGAACCGACTAAAAATCCTAAACGCAATCCAGCCAAACCTAATTTAGATAATGTTCGCATTACTAATAGATTAGGATATTTATCCAAGTAAGACATAAATGTATGTTCTGCGAATGGTGCGTATGCTTCATCGACTATCACAAGACCAGAAGTTGTTTCTAAAATTGCCTCAATATCATCAATAGAAAAACTATTACCAGTGGGATTATTCGGATAAGCCAAAAATATTAAAGCTGGTTGATGAATTTCAATTTCTTCCAACATGGCAAACATATCTAACTCAAAATCACCAACCTGTAAAGGAACACCAATATATTGCATTCCAACAAAATTAGCAATCATTCGATACATTACAAAACTTGGTTCTGGAGCTAATAATACTCGTCCCTCATCATTCAGAGCTAAAGCTAACATTTGAATCAATTCATCAGAGCCATTACCCAGAATAACTTCCATATTATCAGGTATTTGCATTACAGAACGTAACTGTTGCTTAACTTCATTGGCACTTGGGTCAGGATAACGATTTAAGGAAGCATTACGCACAACTTCAAGCCAAGCTTCAATCTGAGTTATATTCCAATGATATGGATTTTCCATTGCATCAAGTTTAATAGCATTACCAGGCTCAGGGACATGATAAGCAGAAAGTTGTTGTATTTCTCGGCGTATCCAATTATTCATAAATTATATCCTATATTCAGCTGACCGAGCATGAGCTGTCAAACCTTCACCATGGGCAAGAATAGAAGCAGTCTGTCCAAGCTTACTTGCTCCTTGTTTAGAACACATAATTAATGAAGAACGTTTTTGAAAATCATAAACTCCCAATGGTGAAGAAAATCTAGCAGTACGAGAGGTTGGTAATACATGATTAGGCCCAGCACAATAATCACCTAAAGCTTCAGCAGTATAACGTCCCATAAAAATTGCTCCAGCATGTCGAATTTTAGTTACCTGTTCCTGGGGATTTTCAATAGATAATTCTAAATGTTCTGGAGCGATAAAATTAGCAACCTCAATTGCTTCAGCTATATCTTTAACTTGAATAAAAACACCATGTTCAGTCAGTGAAGTTTTAATAATTTCAGCTCTTGGCATCTGAGCTAACAAAGTATTCATACTATTTTGCACTTCTTGTAAAAAATTAACATCTGGACTAATTAAAATAGCCCGAGCATCTTCATCATGTTCTGCTTGGGAAAATAAATCCATTGCAATCCAATCTGGATTAGTATTTCCATCACAAATTACCAAAATCTCGGAAGGCCCGGCAATCATATCTATCCCAACTGTACCAAATACCATACTTTTAGCAGTAGCAACATAGGCATTTCCTGGCCCCACAATTTTATCAACTTTAGGAATAGTTTTGGTTCCATAAGCTAATGCTGCAATTGCTTGAGCTCCACCAATGGTAAAAATTTTATCTACTCCAGCTATAGCAGCAGCAACTAATATCATATCATTCAATATGTTATCTGGAGCTGGTACAACCATAATAATTTCTTGTACACCAGCCACTTTAGCTGGTATAGCATTCATTAAAACTGAAGAAGGATAAGACGCTTTGCCACCTGGTACATATAAACCAACTTTGTCCAATGGGGTAATTTGTTGTCCCAATAAAGTACCATCTGGTTCAGAATATTGCCAAGATTGTTGCATTTGATGTTGATGATAATTACGAATTCTTTCGGCAGCCTGTTCCAAAGCAGATTTTTGCTCAGAGCTTATTGAAGCTTGTTGTAAACGTTCTGAAGAAATAATAAATTCATGAGGATTTTGTAACTGACGACGATCAAATTTATTAGTACAATCAAGTAAAGCTATATCACCATTACGTCGCACATTTTGTAAAATTTCACGTACTACCCGCACAACTCCATCATTTGAAGTTGTATCCCACATTAGTAAATTATCTAATTTTGACCAAAAATTGGTATCTATAGTAGTAAGTTGGAGTATATTTAGCATTTTGAAAGTAATGTATTGCTCAGGCAAAGATTACGTTTATCCAAATAGTTTATAAACGCAATAGAATTTCAAATAATATTTTTTAGATAAAATTTGTACGGGATTTTTTTTAAATATTTAATTTCCAATTAGAATAAATTGAAGATTTGATTTTGTTCTGATATACTGATGTTATGCAGAAAGCTACCTCCCCCGCCTTGTAAGCAACTACTAGTTCCCTCCTTGGTAAGGAGGAGACGCAAGGGGAGATTAGTAATCTCTCTGCGTAACTTCAGTTAATTAGAGCAACGATATTAAATTGCTCTCAGTTAAAACTAATCATTGGTTTAAGAAAAAAGTTTAGGAGTAGTTGTAATTTATACTTCAACTGGGAAACTAATTTCTTCCAACAATGTAGTTATTTGTTCCCAACTACCTATCGTTTCGTCCCAATCAATAGCGACAGTTTTATTATCTTTATTAGCTATTACAGAATTAATTCCTTTTAATTCTCCTAATTCACGTTCAATTGTACCAGTACAGTGTTCACAACTAATTTTAGGGATAGTTACAGTTTTAATTGTCATAATTTTGTTTCTTATTAAAAATTGTTTATAGTATATTGTAACAATAATCTATAATAAAAGCTATAGCATTTTCCAATTGAATAGATTAGGAAAATACTAAATAAGTAATTGATTTTTAGACTTAATTAAGACTTAAGTATTCATAGTTAAGAATTGCTATATATGATATTGTTCAATGTATTTGTAATTCTAACAAAAATATTTTAAGTAGATTTTTTAGACAAATAGACTTGCAGTAGAAACTCTTACCACTATATATCAATATAGAATTTGATAGGTAAAATCTAAAATTATTTTTTATAAAACTTATTTGCTACATTGAGCTGTAAATTCTGTTCTTTCAGTAGGAATGATAATTATAAACACTATATTAAAACGTATAACTCAATGTGTTAATCATCATATTTTTAAATACTTTGAATAAAAACAAATATCTGGAATTCAAATAGCTTACATTATGTTGAGTAAACGTGCCGAACACCTACTAAAAATACTAGTAAATCGTTATATTCACGAAGGCCAACCAATTGGCTCTCGCACTTTATCTAAAGATGGTAATCTTGGTTTAAGTCCAGCAACTATCCGTAATGTCATGGCGGATTTAGAAGAAAAAGGATTAGTTTTCTCGCCACATACTTCGTCAGGTCGAATTCCAACAGTTCTTGGTTATCGACTGTTTGTTGATAATTTATTGGAGATAAAACCATTGACTGGTAAAGAAGAACAAGATTTACGTCAACAATTTGCTACAGAATGTAATGAGCAACATTTATTAGAACAAACCTCTAATTTATTATCTAATTTAACTAATCTCACCAGCTTGGTTACATTACCAAAATGTTGTGACAAATCACTACGTCATATCGAATTTTTATCTCTTTCTAACCAAAGAGTATTAGCAATATTAGTATTTAACGATGCTGAAGTTGAGAATCGAATTATTCATACTTCTCATAATTATTCAGCAAATGAATTACAAAATGCTGCTAATTATTTAAATGTTGCCTGTATTGGCAAAAACATCAAAACTGTACGTGCAAATCTGCTAGATGAACTGCAAATAACCCGTCAAAATATGGATAAATTAATGCAAACTGTAACAGAAATGGCAGAAAAAGCATTTGATGACGTAGATGATGACTTTGTTATGACTGGGCAAACCAATCTAATGAAATTTGCTGAATTATCAGACATAGAAAAATTACGAGACTTGTTTGTAGCATTTAATGAAAAACGAGATATTTTACATTTACTTGAACAAGCATTAAAAACCCAAAGTATGCAAATTTTTATTGGTGAAGAATGCGGCAATAAAGTATTATGTGACTGTACTGTAATTACCTCTCCTTATATAGTTAAAGATAAAGTGATCGGAGTAATTGGAATAATTGGGCCTACCCGTATGCCTTATGAACGCATTATTCCAATCGTTAATTTAACTGCCAAATTATTAGGTTCGGCCTTGAACCCACATTAGATTATCCCCATTCATTTCTGAACTTACTAATTGTGAATTAGTAAATGATGTTATGCAGAAAACTACCTACCCTAACCCCTCCTAATTTAGGAAGGGAACTAGTGGTTTTCTCATTAATAATTAACCATTCTTCGTTCACTAATTCACAAAATGCTTATAATAATTAATTAGGAAATTTTTTATGCCAGATAATACTACAGCTTCAACTGTAGATAACACCGTTACAGAACCAGAAACTCCAGCGATAAAAGAGTCTAATGTAGAAGAAATATCAGAAGAAATTTCAGTAGAAGAATTAACTAAACAGTTAACTGATATACAACAACAAGCGGCTGAAGTTCAACAGAAAGCTGATGAATATTGGGATACTATACTGCGAAAACAAGCTGAACATGATAATTTACAAAAACGCATGGTAAGAGATTTAGAAAATACTCGTAAATATGCGTTAGAAAAGTTTGCTACCGAAATATTAGCAATTAAAGACAGTATAGAATTGGGTTTAGAAGCTACTAATAAACCAGAGACCAATTTAGAAACTATCCATGAAGGCATGACTTTAACTTTAAAAATGCTGACAGACAGTTTAGTAAAATTTAATATTGTGGAACTTGAGCCTATTAATGAAAAATTTGATCCACAATGGCATGAAGCGATGACTATTCAACCTAATGCTGAAGTTGACGATGGTACAGTGTTGCATGTACATCAAAAAGGCTATAAATTACAAGACCGTTTACTACGTCCAGCACGAGTTATAGTATCTAAGAAACCGCTTGAAAATCAAGATTAAAATCCTCATATAAACGACCGAAATATTAAAAACAGGAAATAAATAATGAGTAAAATCATTGGAATAGATTTAGGAACAACCAATTCTTGCGTTGCCGTAATGGAAGGTAAGAAACCTCATGTAATAGAGAATAGTGAAGGCACTAGAACTACACCATCTATAGTTGCTTATACTGATAGTGATGAAATATTAGTTGGCCAATCAGCTAAACGCCAAGCTGTTACTAATCCAGATAATACCTTATTTGCAGTTAAACGATTGATTGGCCGTAAATTTAAAGACAATGTAGTCCAACGTGATATGGACATGGTTCCATATAAAATCGTTGGAGCTGATAACGGCGATGCTTGGATAGCTGTTAAAGGTAAAAAAATGGCTCCACCAGAAATTTCTGCTCGCACATTAATGAAAATGAAAAAGACTGCAGAAGACTATCTAGGTGAACCAGTTACCGAAGCCGTGGTTACAGTTCCAGCTTATTTTAACGATTCCCAACGACAAGCCACTAAAGATGCTGGTCGAATTGCAGGGTTAGATGTAAAACGTATTATCAATGAACCAACAGCTGCTGCTTTAGCTTATGGCATGGATAAACAGCATGGTGATGTAACCATTGCAGTTTATGACTTGGGTGGTGGTACGTTTGATATTTCTATCATTGAAATTGCCGAGATAGATGGTGAACACCAATTTGAAGTATTATCTACTAATGGTGATACTTTCTTAGGTGGTGAAGATTTCGATATGGCTATCATTAATTATTTAGTTGATGAATTTAAGAAAGATGCTGGAATTGATTTAAAAACTGATCCTTTAGCATTACAAAGACTTAAAGAAGCAGCTGAAAAAGCGAAAATCGAATTATCTTCTAGCCAACAGACAGATATTAATTTACCTTATGTAACTGCTGATGCCAGTGGGCCAAAACATCTTAACATTAAATTAACCCGAGCTAAATTAGAAAGTTTAGTAGAATCATTGGTTAATCGTAGTTTAGAACCTTGTCGAATTGCCTTGAAAGATTCTAAATTATCTGCTGGAGAGATTGATGAAATCATTCTAGTTGGTGGTCAAACTCGGATGCCAATGGTGCAGCAAGCAGTTAAAAATATCTTTGGTAAAGAACCACGTAAAGATGTGAATCCAGATGAAGCTGTGGCTATTGGTGCTTCCATTCAAGGTGGCGTATTAAGTGGAGAGGTGACAGATGTATTATTGTTAGATGTAACTCCTTTATCCTTGGGTATTGAAACCATGGGCGGAGTTATGACTAAGTTAATACCTAAAAATACCACCGTCCCAACTAAGCAATCGCAAACTTTCTCTACTGCTGACGATAATCAAACTGCAGTAACAGTACATGTATTACAAGGTGAAAGAGATGTTGCTTCAGCAAATAAATCCTTAGAACGATTTGATTTAGCTGATATTCCACCATCACCACGTGGAGTACCACAAATTGAAGTAACTTTTGATATTGATGCCAATGGTATTTTACATGTATCAGCTAAAGATAAAGCTACTGGTAAAGAACAATCTATTTCTATCAAAGCTTCTAGTGGTTTGACTGATGCCGAGATAGATCAAATGGTTCAAGATGCTGAGTCTCATGCCGAAGAAGATAAACGTTTCCATGAATTAGTTGAAGTACGCAACATTGCTGATAACATGATTCATGCTACTAATAAATCTCTGCAAGAATTGGGTGATAAAGTTAGTGCTGAAGATAAATCTGCAATTGAAACTGCTATTAGTGATTTGAAAGAAACTATTAAAAGTGATGATAAACCAGCTATTGAAGCCAAAACTCAAATTTTAACTGAATTATCTGGTAAAATTGCCCAGCAAGCTTATGCTGGTGAAGGTGATGCTACTGCTCCAGAAGGTTTTACTGATGCTGCTAAAGCTGCCGCTGATAAACCTAAGGAAGATGTTGTTGACGCTGATTATACCGAAGTTAAAGATGACAAGAAGTAATTATTAATGAACTGGAACCCAAAGTTTGGTTAATTCCAAGTTTTGGGTTGTTCTGTTAATCATAAAGTTCTGCCACAGATTTCAAGTAGAATGATGAGTTTACGAATTACATCAAATTAAGTTCAATTTGCTAGATGCAATTTATGCAATTCGTTCCTCATTGCATCCTACATGTTTGAATTCACTCTTCTGATTTATACTTAGGATAATTATGATAACCTTAAAAGTTAATATTCAAAATGAAAAAGTTGCAGAGAAAGTGCTATGGTTTTTGGATAGTTTAAAAGAGCAGGGTATAGAAGTGGAACAAGATGATTTTAAAATAAATGTTGAGCAATGTTTACAAACCTTAAAAGACATTGATAATTATGATGATTTTGAAGTTATTGATGATATAGATGAGCATATTAAGAAACTAAAAAATGCGGTTGATTAGAAATAAGTTTTATCAAAAGAAGGAACAAAAGTTTTTCAAAAAACATCCAAATTTACTAGATAAATATGCAAATATTTTAAAAAAATTAAATACGAATATATCTGATCCTAAATTAAAATTACATAAACTTCAAGGTAAATTAAAAGATTTTCATGCAGTTAGTTTAAATTATGAATATAGGATAATTTTGTTAATAAAAGTTATAGATGAGCAAA
>JASFYV010000287.1:0-12371 GCA_045046925.1 Candidatus Marithrix sp.
CAGAAGTTGATTTGTTTTGCATCCAGCCAAATATCAAGGTTTTAATAAAGCTAGAACCTGTTTCGTTCTCGCTTTATAAATCCTTTTTGCAAGTTCGTCGGTTTCTTTACTAAAAATTGATTGCATTGCTTGAGCAACATTGTTAAATATGGGCATTGGAAATCACTCGTGTTTGATTTTGAATACCTGATTACTCTAAATACTGATAATATTTAACCAAATACGACAATATTTTCCTTAAGTTGATGCCTATGTGGTCGGTTTCATTGCATTGCACCGACCCTACCTGCACTGCACTATCAAAATTCCGTTGCCGCAAATTATACTTAACAATTACCTTAAAACCTAAGCTCCGCAATATCTCAGCCATATCCTTAGCGTCATTAACCGGAGCATTCAACGACGACTCATACAAATAATCACCATTCCCAATTACCAACGCCAACCTATCAGCATAAACTGGCATACTAAAAATCAAAACTAACAACAAACGCATAATTTTCTCCTAAACTGGAATCTAAAATTTATCAGGGCTGCCTCAAAGAAATTAAACTAACTCAATGAATCCATTCTTGAAAGAACTATATCTTTTCAGAAAAATAAAAGTTCTTGTAGGCCAAAATATTTATTTAAAATACTATAGCATCAAATGTAGACACTGATGCATCCCGATTGAATTCCCATTCATACGAGTGGGAACTAGGTAAATAACTTTAGTTAATTAATTTGGGCTGAAATCAAACTATCATAATTGCCATCAGCAGCTAATTTATAGCCAGAAACTCTTTGACTAGTCGCTAATATATGGTCTTCATACCAAAGGGGAATATAAGGCAGTTCAGCGAATAATTCTTTTTGTAAGGCACGGTATAAAATAGCTCCTTTATCTAAACTCACAGCTTGTTCTGCCTGTTCAATTAACCGATCTATTTTAGGACTATTTAATAAGCCTCGATTAGCTCCACCTTTTGCCGGTATAGAACTACTATGGAACACATAACGGAAAATATCTGGCATTTTAATCCCAACCCACGCTAGACTATAAGTTTGAAAGCGTCCGGCTTTCACATCTCCATAAAAAGTTCCCCAATCGTAAGTACGCAAATCCATATCAATACCAACGGTAGCTAGTTGTTGCTTGATAACAGTAGCAATCCGAATTCTGGTTGGATTATTAGAAGTTTTATAACTTATTTTTAGTGGTTTCTCGGCATTAATCTGTTTCAGTAAAGCTTTAGCTTTGTCAGGATTATATGGATAACTAGGTAATCCAGGGCGGCCTGCCCAATGAGTTGCTGATAGTAAAAAGCTACTTGCTGGTCTAGCGGCATCGCCTAATAAATAACGAATAATTTCTTCTCGGTTAATTGCATAGGCAATCGCTTCTCGTACCGCAAATTGTTTGGTAATTGGGTCTTCCATATTAAATGCAAAATAACTGAAATTACTACCTTGGGATTTGGCTATTTTAATTTCTGGACGTTGTTCTAACCAAGTTAATAGTTCTGGTGATAAATCATTTTGAATTATATCCAATTCACCTCTGACTAATTTTAAAGCGCGTACCACTGGGTCTTTTACTTCTAAAAACTCAATTAGTTGCCCATCAGATTGTCTAACTAATAATAAACGTCCTGTTTGTGGCCAATTAACTAGTTTTAATTTTCCAGTTCCCACTGGTAATTTGTTGAAAGCATGTTGCTTATTAATAAGAATTGCTGGTAATATTCCTACAGTTAAACGGCCAGGAAATAAAATATCTGCTTTATTCAGAATAAAATCAATCGTATCTTCATCTTGAATTAAAATTTGCTTAATTAAAGTCAAAGAACCTCGATGTGGAGAAGCATTATCAATATCCAAAATAAAATCGTAAGTTGCTTTGATATCATGAGCAGTCAATCGCATACCATTATGAAAGTCACGTCCTTCAGTATCAAGTTTAAATCGATAATGGGTTGCTGTTAGTTGCTGCCAAGTAGCTAAGTCTGGGGTTGGACGAAGATTTTCATCAAAATCAACTAGTTGTCGATATAATAAGCGATTAATTCTAGTAGAAGTAGCATCAGTCACAAAACGTGGGTCTAAACTAATAGGAGCTTTTGATAAACCAAAACGCAAGTTGTCTTGTGGCTCATTACAAGCAGACAAAATTATTATAAATAAGATTAAATATTTTTTCATAAGACATCTTTCCTAAATAAAGATATGTAGGATGCAGAATGAATTGCATCAATCGTGTATCTAATGTGACTCAAAAGATGTCTATAGATATTAAAGCTAGCAAAATTGCTGCAATTATATTGTATTTCCCAATTGGATAGATTACAGCAATACAAGTAATTGATTTTTGAATTTAATTAAGAATTAAGCATTCATAATTAAGAATTATTACAACCAATTACCTATTAATAAAAATGGTCCCCAGTAAGAAGGATGCCAATAATATTTGTTAGCAATCAATTGTTTTTGGGATATTTGTAAGGCTTTGGCTTTAGATAAATCGGGAGTTTCCAATAATAATCGATAAAATTCACTCATTGCTTTAGCGGTAGCACTGTCTTCAACATACCATAAGGTGGCAATAGCACTTCTAGCTCCAGCTTTTATTGCGACTCCAGCCAAACCTAAAGCGGCTTTATCATTACCGACTGCTGTTTTACAGGCACTTAGGGTTAATAATTCTAATGGTTTTCTATCTCTAAACTTACCTAAACCAATTATATCAGCTAATTTATCCATTTTCATTTTATCGTCATAAGTTAATAAATAAGTATGGTCTGGATCAGCATCAAATTCCCCATGAGTGGCTAAATGAATAACTGAATATTTATTTTGAGCTACTTTAGCTTTAAATTTATCTAGCGAAAAATCGGTATTAAAAATTAGATTATTATTAAAAGTTCTAGTAGTAACAGCACGTTCCTTGCAACTTTCCTCAGAAAACTCTGGATCCAATGCAATTAATTTACTATCAGCTTTACCTTCTGTTAGACATTGCATATTCTGAAGTTCTTTGGGAACATTAGGTAACGCAGAATGAGATTGAACGCTATCAGTTAAACCAGTTAATAATATTTTGCTATTATTCCAGTCTGGTTTTTGTGGATTAACTAATGTTAGCCCTGGAGTAAGAGCCATTGCATATTTTTCGATTAAAAAATGTTGGCCATCATGTAAAGTTGACATTGGAATCATGCGTAAATAGCCGTCAGGTACTATAACTAAAGTGTCTACACCTTTCAAATTTGCTTCAATAGGACGAATTAACCAATCGTAAAGCTGTTGAGCTTGGGATAGAAAAATATTTTTAGAACGTTTTTGGAGATTAAACCTAAAATCTTGTACTACTTGGTTAAATATTTTAGCTGTAACTGGTATTTCTACTTGTTGGATGGTATCTTCGCTGAGTACTTTGGTTAAAACAACTAATCTATCTTCTAATGGAATCGGATATAATATAGCTGTTTTTTGTAAAATTTCTGGGTCTAATGTTGATTTATTTAAATCCAGTAAACTTTTAGTTTTAGCTTGCAAAGCCAATACACATTCATCAAAATAATTTTGTAATTCTGCTACTTTAACTAATTCTGAAGTTTCGATTGCTTCTCTAATAAGAAGTTGTTGTTCTTGATTATCAGAAGAATTATGAGCTTTTCGTAATAGTAGGCTAACTAATTCATAATGAACTGGCTTTACTTGTTGATCAAATACATTATTAGAAATTCGATAGCCAACATCTAAAATTTGTTGAATTGGTTTTAAATTAGCAGAAGCTAATCGATAAGAAGCTAATGCTTGATCATATTCTATTATGGATTGGTCGATTTTGCCTTGTTTTGCTAATGATTTTCCATATTTTTTAAAAATCCTACCTTGTTGCCAATACAAACGATATAAGTTGTGAGAAAAATGATTGGCTAAAGATAGCTGTTTGATATTTTCAGTTGGGGAAATATTATTTCGATTAGCTGCAAAAATAGCTTTTCGAGTCAAAATCAATGCTTCTGAATAACGTAATTCTCTTTCATACAATTGACCTAAATATCCATATGCTTTTGAAATACTTTGACTGTCTTGTAATTTTTCAGCAATATTTACAGCCATTTGAAATACTTGGTAAGTAAGAGCTGTAATTTTTTGTGGTTCTTTAAGATTAGTTAATAGTTTATTTTGATTGGCTAGATATTTGGCTTTCCAGATTAGTTCTTCTACTAAATTATTTTCTTGTAAAACAGCTAATGCTAATTTTCCTAATGAAAACAAATATATTATTTTATCATGAGTGGCTGGTAGACGTTGAATTTGTTGTAATATAGAATTCAATCTAGTTGCAGTTTCATCCAGAGAATCAGAGTTTTTTAAACCGATCTTAACTCTATTGAGAGCTACTTTTACCGATAATGTTTCATCACCAATTTGATCGGCTAATTTTATGCTTTCTTCATAGGATTGTAGGGCTGCTTGTGGCAATTCTGCTATAACTTTAAATAGATTATCCTGCATTTCTCCGGCAAGTTCTGGGTCTTTTTCATAGTCTTTAACTGAAGTGGCAAGTTTAATTAAAGAACTTTCAATATCTCCTGACCAAGTACATGATTGATCAATTGTATTTGGTCTACTCGCATTAACTAAACAATGTTTTACAATTGCTTCAACAGCACCTTGGGTAGAACCTTTCATAAAACTATCTTCTAATACTGTTAAAACATTACCTTGATTATTTAAAGCTCTAGCTAATATACTAGAATTATTTAATTTTCTTGCATTGGCTACGCTATTACAAGCTAATGAACAGGTAGTTCCCCAGTATTCTAATTCTTTTTCTTTTAAGGAATCTTTTTTAACAAGAAAATCTCCTTCTGAATATCTCATGGATAACCAAGCGTCACTAATCTGATAGCCTAGCATAGCTTGATATTTAATATTTTGAATTTGTTTGGCTAAAGATAAGGCTTTGTCGAGAGTTGGAAATACTGCACTGTGCATTTTTAGTTCTTGATAAGCTGCACCTAACCGTATTAAATTTTCAATACATTGATTAGTATCTTTGCTACAATCAATTTGGTTCAAACTAGATTCCCAATATGTTACAGCTTGTCGGAAATCTCCCTGTTGAAAATATTTATCACCTTGATTGATTAATTCTATAAAATTACTTGCTGTTGCTATATTGGCAAATAATAATAAACTTATTATAATCTTTTTCATAAATATCCTTAGTTTAGGTTGAGTAATCATTTAAACTTTAGTAAGTTGGATTGGCAAAGTGCAACCCAATCTTATTTAAAAACTGCTACATTATATTATGAGCAACTTTAGGCATTTCTACTTGTTCAATTAAATTAACCTGCATTTGTAGTAATTTTTTATTGGTTGGTTGATTAGCAAGTTGACGGCTAAGATGATCAATGGCATCGTACCATAAGCCTTCTTTGGCATATACCATATAACTTTGTTCAACTGAAGTTTGTTGGAGAAGATTGGTCAATTGTTTAGATTGATTTATATAGCGAATTGTAGCACTTCCAAATACATCTCCAGATGGTTGTTCTGGGTCTCTCACAATAACTACAAACCATTCATATTCTTTTTCTGGTTCAAGTTTAATATTATAATCTGTCAGTTTTAAACTATATATTGTCCCTCCATCTTTATTGGCAGTTTGTAAATTTAGTTTTATATCTAATAATGGTTCTGCTACTTTAACTTCATTTATAGTAAATTCTATCTCACTATTCCAAGGACTAGCCATATACCAATACAATATTGGCTGGCTATTGACGGTAAAACCAGTGTGTAATGGTGCTAATGGAGTAATAATTTTTGGCAATTTAGGTTTTTTTACAGCAGGTTTATTATCAGAGTCTTCCGTAGTATTACGTTGCTTAATTGCTTGAATAAGACCTCTATTTAAACGGCTTCCTCTAGTATCGAATCCGCCTCGAGTATCGAATCCACCTCGAGTATCAAATCCACCTCGAGTATCAAATCCACCTCGGGTATCGAATCCACCTCGGGTATCGAATCCACCTCGGGTATCGAATCCACCTCTGGTATCGAATCCGCCTCGAGTATCAAATCCGCCTCGAGTATCAAATCCACCTCGAGTATCAAATCCACCTCTGGTATCGAATCCACCTCGAGACATGACACCTGATTGTTTTTCTTTTACTGACCCAGTTTCTCTTCTGCGTTCTGTCGTATCAGTTATAGTAGATGTATCGTAATGAATTATTGATTTGTCTGGTTTATTGGCGATAGTATTTGGAGAAAATAAAATACAGGTGATTAACAATGATATTGGTGTTTTCATTTGTTTTACCTCATATGAAATATCAAGCAATTTCTTATATATATGAATATTTTGATTATTAAATTGAAGATAAGATTTTATTGGGGATAAAAATTGAGAGTTACTTAACGACTATGTAAAAGATAAAAGAATATTTATTTTAGTTTTTAATATAATTAAACATTAACAGCAATGGGTGAAACTTCAATACCATTAAGATAACCATAAAGGATTACCACTACATAATATTATTATTTGTAGAGATAATCCCTTGCAGTTACCAACTAGGTAATTGCACAATTAAAATACCTATTTTGTTATTACCTTCAAAAATAGAAGTTCCAACAAATTGGGTATTATCTTCATAAGAAGGAAAATATGGGGTATTTTTACTAGTTTTAGCCACACCCACTGCTGCATCTTTTAAGTCTTTAAATATAGTTCCTAAGCCAGTATTACTATAAGGTCCATCAATAAGCCGAGTAGCAAAATCAATTTCCTTAAAAACAGAATATACGATTCTACCAGAAAGATCAATCAAAAATAGATCATAAAAACCATTTTCATCATGGGTAAATTTTTCAATTAATTCATGATGAGTTGAATGAGCTTTAGTCCATTTAGATTTATCTTTGGCATATAAAAAGTGATTTTTTTCCCCAATTTTGGAATTATTTTGAAAAATATAATAATATTGTAGGGCAACTGCATCATCATCAATCGATTTTGCTGTTGTAAAATCAGGTTGTTTGCCTACTGTACTTTTATATTCTTTTGCAAAATCTTCTTCATAAAAAGAAAATAAAGATTTTTTTAGTTCATCAACAGATTCTAGGCTATTGTCTGAACGAAATTGACCAAAGCTTTCAGAAAATGCTTTCATAGCAGTGATAACTTCAGTCTTTTGACTAAATGTCTTTATGACATCTTCATGGCTTTTATCCGCCCAAACAGATTGAGATAATAAAGTTATTATACCAATCAACATACTTAATACAGACTTTTTCATAAATTCTCCATTAATAATCAGACTTAAAGCCAATAATTATTTTTTAGCAGCTACAGCTTTAATCATTTTTTCCAAGTTTTTAACTACTAAGTGCATTTGTCCAAATACTTCATTCGTTTTAACTCTATGTGGAGTAGGTAGTTCACCACGTGGTAAATCAATTTTTAAATGAACTTTGATTCTTACCATTTCTGCTATCAACATATTAGTTAAATCATAAATATCTGACGATCTTATTCTTACTAAAGTAACTTCTGGCACGGAAGCAGCAGCCATTCCTACCAGTCTTTTTTCTAATTCACTAATTTTATATAAAGAAAATAACGCTTGCTGACCTATATTTTTTATTCTTTTACGACCAGTAATTTCTGGTGGTTCTAAATCAAGAGATATATCTAATTTTGTTGCAATTAAACGCATTTCACCATGTATATACTGGATATTACGATAAACATCTTCTGGTTTAATTGAAGGAACTAAACCATCTAACATGTAAGATGCTAACCATAAATTTTCGTAGACATCTGAAGGCATTTTAGCCCCAATAAACTTAGCTTTTTCAATCGTATCAGAAATTACTAGTTGTTCTTTCATGTTGGTTAATTGCAACAAAATTGCTGAAACGAGTTCAAATACGTCAGCTGGTTTAATCTCCCGTAATGGAATTTCTCCAACTTCTGCCGGAGTCATGCCTAATTTACGTTGGGCTTTAGAAATCTTCTCCAACAATTCTAATCCTTTACCATAAACATGAATAGGTGTTTTACCACGTTGAGCTTCAGGCTCATTAGGTTCATCATCTACTCCAATAGCTTCTCGTAAAATATTAATTTCTGAAATAATATTTTCAGTTACTTGATAAACATGACTAGGGGTTACTTTCCCATTATTAGCTATCACAGCTATTGGCAATAAAAATATTAGTACAACATAATATGAAATAAATTTCACAATTGGCATTATCATTACTCCTTAAATAAAATTATTAGTAATAGCTATTATCAATCTTTGCATCAATGCCATTAAGTTAAGAAAATAGGGGGTAACCACAAGGGATTACCCCTACAAATAATCATGTTACGTAGGGGCAAATCTTTTATGGTTGCCCTTAAACTTAATGGTATTAACATCTTTGCATAGTAATCTAAAAATAAATTATTACAAACTATACGAAATTAACAATTTATATAAATCCAACCATTAAATTCGCATATATACAAAGATTTTGTATATCTAGTCAGTTTTTTCAATATGAATCAACTGTCTAAATCCGTTCACAGTGGTCAACTCAACCAATTTACCTACTTGCAATACTTTGATAACCGGTTTGTTAATATTTACCTTAACTTTAGTTACCTTCAGTTCAGGTCTAGCTCGCCACTTGAAGCCATCTAAATTATAGAATACCTGTCCACTAGTATTATAAGTAAATTTCAAGTTAGACACACCAGCAGCTATTGGACCAGCAATATCAACACTTGCACGATCTTGAACTGCTGGAAGCACAGTCTGCATTGTACCATCGTTATAAACTATTTTAGCGATTTGGTCAACACCAGTTCCTTCAATGTTAATACCAATTTTTAGGCCTAAATCAGCTTGTTTAACTTCTGGATCAAATACACCTGCTAATTTATCAGCAGTTTCATCTTCACTATCAAGATCAATATTAACTTCTCCAGTTTCAGCAATTTCAATTGTACCATCTGGAATTACTTCAGCTAACATTTCTGGGTCTTTAGGCATTGGAGCAAAAGTAACTTGTTGTCCTTCTGCAGTAGTAAGTGCATAATTACCTTCTTCATCTACTCCTAAACCTGGATCAACTCCAACTTCAAGTTGTTCGATAACAGCTGCCCTGAAAGCTAGTTCAATACCTTGAGAAGCCCCAGAACCTTTTATTTTCACAATACCAGTATCTGATTGTTGGAAAGAGAAATCTGGGAAGTTAATCTTTGGTAAAGCTAAGACTTTAGTTAAATCAGTTAATATAGTTTGTTCAGTAAATGCTCCACCAAAATTCAAACTAACATTTAAATCAGGTAAATCTGGCATTACCAGCATTGGTAACACTACTTTTTTAGCTTTAGGTAATTTCAGCTTACCCTTTTTCAGCTTTAGCTTTTTAGTTGTGATATCAATCTGAATATCTTGATGTAAGAATTTTGCAATTTCAGTTGGTTGAACTAAATTAATATTCAAGTTAGAAAATATCTTAATTGAATCAGCAACCGATAATCTTGTTGTTGATCCTATATTATTTAAAATATCAGCTCCCATTGCATAGATTACTTCAGAATCTAAACCACCAACATTATCCATTGTCAAACCGGATAAAGCTTCTTGTGAGACTACGTTAAAATGCTCAACAGTCATACCGCTTACAGCTTCGCTACTGAAACTAGCAAAATGTTGTTTGGTAAATCCAGCAAATGATTTTACAGATAAATTAGCCATCTGTCTTCGATTCATTTTTTTCACAGTCAATGTTGGGAAATTAGTAATTTGTTTAACTGTGAAATGACTGAATACTTGTGGCTCAAATCTAACTATTTGCTCAGAACTAATATTGACCATAACATCAGGAGTTAACTGAGCAACTGCATCTGAAGTCATATTAATATAATTAGTTCTGCTATTAAATGTCCAACCTGATGGTATTACTTGATCGATTCTACCAATATTACCTTGGTTAATCAAGTTAAAGGAAATGTTGATTCGATTAGCAATCGGCTGAGTTTCTGCAAAAATTATCAAATCATCAGAGATTACTTCAGAATAATCAAACAATGAAGTGATTAGATCGTTATAATCATTGTCATCTTCAAACTCAATTGCAGTTACAAACTTAGGATTTAGATTTTTTAAGAAAATGCTTGTTTGTAAAACTTGTTTAGGTGGTTTCAGCTTAACAGAAGTTTTACCATCCTTGATTTTAACATCTACTTTCCAACCTTTAGGCAAGGTTAATTTGTAGAGTTTTTCAAGCTCTTTAGCATAATCTTTCTCATACTTCTTCTGATACTTTGTTTCTAAATCTGCAACATTAAAGTTTACAATTACTTTAGTAAAAAAGTCATTAGATAAGCCTTTACCGGACTCAGTGAGCAAGGTTAAATAGGAAGTATCAGCTGTAGCCCAAGTTGTTGGTGGAATAATTTCAGCTTGTTCAACTGTAAAATAATTTACAACATTTACATCAAGTAAGGACAAGTTATCAGCAGTTAAAGAGCTAATTAAATCAATTGACAAGTTTGGAATCATAGCTATATCAATATCGAACTTTAATTCATCAATTTCTTCAACTATATTCCAGCCAGTTGGTATGAATTTGTCCAGATTAGTATCAATAGTATCAACATAATTTAATACTACCCAACCGAGCGTATTATCATCATTTGACATCCAATTCCATGCTGTGGATTCTTCAATTGTTAACAATACTTCTTCAACTGTATTGCTTTCAAATGCCATTAGCAAATTAAATCCAGCAATATCTAATATCTCTTGGCTTAATTCGACGAAATATTCAGCAGTTAAAGATGAAGCTAGTTGAGACAATTGTTCAGCAGTTAAATCTTTCCAAATTGATATATCTAATGCAGATATTTGTTCCAGTGTTAAACCAATAAGAGCATCAAGCGGAATTGTAGCAAAATTTTCAGATGTTAAACTAGCAATTATTTCAAGAGATAATTCAGCAATTGATACTACACTTAATTCTGTAAAATCAATTATAACAATCGTATCATCATCTAATGTATCAGGTGTAGCAAGTTCATCAGTTATTGGATTTCCAAGCTCATAAATTACCTCAATATTAATCTTGATTCCATTATCTGACTTATCATCATCATCATCTTGCTTACCAGATTTACCATCATCATCATCCTTCTTACCGGATTTACCATCATCATCCTTCTTACCGGATTTACCGTCATCATCATCCTTCTTACCGGATTTACCGTCATCATCATCCTTTTTACCGGATTTACCGTCATCATCATCTTTCTTACCGGATTTATCGTCGTCGTCACCTTTTCTTGTGCTAATTGTTGAATCAGAAATTCCAACTGACATCGAACTTGACATATCACTGTAAGTTAATGGTTCAGCTATAACACTACCAACTGCAAGTGTAAAAATAGCAGATTGGATTGCTATAGCAAGTTTTTTGTTTTGCATATCTTTAGAACCTTTTTAGAAATTTAATAAAGTTTAGAATAATTCTTCAAAATATTACACTATTATTATAATTTATAGCTTAATAGCATTTCTCGATTTAGCAAATACTAACCACCCTTTGTTCCACTTCTAGCTTAGGATGGAATGAGGAAAGTATATAATCTATACTATTCTATAGTATAACAGAAGCGGCTAACAAATAGATATAGTATTTTCCGACGAGGCGAACGCATTAAAATTATATAGCATTTCCCGATTTAATTAAAAATAACCTCCCTTATTCCTCTCCTTAAATACGGAGGGGACGAAAGGGGTGGTTGCTTTATACAAACGGGAAACGCTATAAATGCTGGGTTTCCTTTCGTCAGCCTAACTCGTAAGCCGTATATAAATTACATGTATGCAGTATACGGCTTATGAATTCGTAAGGTGATAAGCGGAGCGTCATACACCATAAACCCAATTTAATTGAGAATGATTATGGAAAGGTGCATGACGCTATCGTTTATGCACCCTACAAAGGTTCAGTTCTATAAAAATTGTATGACGCAAATTGTTTTTTACTGAGGTTGTATTTAACTAACTGATGTTACGCAGTAGTTGAAATTTTGCTAAAATTGACTTATGAATAAGACAACTATTTTTGTTTTATATACAGACTACTTACAGACCTAGTTACACAACTGCAACAGGTCTTTCCCAATTATTAGAAGGAGACCTTAACCATGACCAAGTCACTCGCTTTCTGAAAAAGACTACAGCTCAGAAGATTTATGGAAATCGGTAAAAAAAGACGTTCGTAAGATTGAAGCGGCTTACGGAGTTTTAATTTTTGATGATACTATTCAAGAAAAACCTCATAGCAAAGAAAATGATTTAATT
>JASFYV010000288.1:0-6473 GCA_045046925.1 Candidatus Marithrix sp.
AATTCTTTGGCAACTTTTTCAAGGTAAAAAATAAAAGTTTCTGAACTTCTAAATTTATTGACATATCCTTTAGGATCAGTAGATTTTAATTCGCACAAATACACAATTAATTTATTTTCAACAAGAGTAAATATGATACCATCACATACTTTTCGTAGTCCATATTTATCGTTTAAAAACGAGCTTAAGACATAATTTTTATCATTAGAGATATCTATATTAAATGCAAAACTATAATTAATATCTAAACCAGCTATTGTAACTGTTTTTAGTATTGCATTGCTATCTGTTTCGTGAATAGTAACAACTCCACCACCATATTTATTCTTAATCTCAACATTAATTTTTGGATCTGTTAAATTGATAACTTTTCTGAATATTTCAATGGACATTTAAATCCCCTTTGCAAGCGTTATCTCAGTAAAAGCACAGTTAATATCACCAATTTCTTTATCAAAACCATTAACTTCAATACCATATTTTGTAATAGGAGCTGGGACTAGGGTCTTATTTTCCGCTATATAAACTTTAATATGAGAAGGGTGTAAATTATCCTCTGGTGAATATTTCAGTTTTTTTAGCACTTCGTCTTTATATTCAAATTCATCGCTCAACATAATTAAATTATTAAATTCTTTAATTAAATAATCACTATGGGTAGTAATAAAAACTTTAATACCTACTTTAACTAAACGAGCAAAAAGTCTAGCTAATTTACGTTGATTGGCCGGATGTAAATTTAACTCAGGTTCATCAATCATCAATATATCACCTTTTTTAGCCATAGAAATGATATAAAAATATAACTCCAACATTGATTTAACTGATGATGAAGCCATGTAAACTGGAATTCTTTCTTTACGGCGACCTTTTCTGAATACAAATAAAATTTGATTACTTTCTACCTTATATTCTCCTCCAATAATTTCTTGCATCATTTTAAGAAATTCAGGATATTCTTTGATTAATTGGCTTTTCTTTTTACTATGGACATCAACTATATCTCGAACAAAGTCAATTCCTTCTTTGATTGGATGTGCATAACGAGAAGTTGCTTCCTTAAACATATCAAAATAATCGGTAACTTTAAGTTGTTTATCTACATTTTGTAAACGCTCAACCAGAATATTTTTGTTAATATCTAATTCTCTATGAAATAAATAAATACCGGCTCTTTCTGAAGATATGATAAATGGATTAGAAAAATAATGCCCAAGTAAAGCTCTACCAATATTTAAACCTATGAAATGTTTAGCCATAGAAAGTGGTGGAGGAGATATATTGCCATCTTCAATCAGTAAAGTTATTTGTAAAATACTAGAATTTTCTTGTTTTTCAAATAATAATACATCTTTATCATCGGCAGTTTTAACACTACTTTTAAATAAATTATCTTTATAATTATCAGATGAATAAAAAGTTTTAAACTGGGTTATTTTGAAAAAATCTTCATGACTACTAAAAATTTTAGGTAAATTTTCAGTGTAATTTTCTGATAAATCAGTTAAAGTTTCATCTATTGTTTGAACAAAATCATTTAAATCTACTTGAATAGAACCGTCACTATAAAGTTTTTTTAGTTTTTCTTTTGGAATATCAAAGGAGATATTTTTGCTCCATGTATCCAAAAAACCAAAGATAGCATAACTTGCATAAGTTTTTCCAGTATTATTATCTCCACAAATAATCGTCAAATCACCTAATTCAACAGTTGTTTCTTTATCAAAAATACCCAAATTCTTAAATGTAAATTTCATATTCTATTCCAATGCAAATATTAATAGTTAAAACTTCTTCTTTAGGAGATGTAATCCATACTTTGCCAGCAGTAACAGATGCTCAACAATATTATCCAGATTTGCAAGTTGATTGGGTAATTGAAGAAGCATTTGCAGAAATACCAACTTGGCATTCATCGGTGAAACAAGTTATACCAGTTGCATTAAGACGTTGGCGTAAACAAATTTTAACAACTTATTTTAATGGGACTTGGCATCGGTTTAAACAAGTGCTATGCTCCAAGCAATACGATAAAATTATTGATGCTCAAGGTTTAATTAAAAGTGCTTTTCTTACTTATCAAGCTATGGGATTACGTTGTGGTTTAGATCGTCATTCTGCTAGAGAACCATTAGCCAGTATTGCCTATCAACAAAGTTATAATATTTCTAAACAGCAACATGCCGTTACCAGAACCAGACAGTTATTTGCTAATATACTTGACTATCCTTTACCAAGTATTCCACCTGATTATGGGATTATAAAACATTTTCAGCAACAAACCAATAATAAGCAACCAAAAATAGTATTTCTGCATGGAACTACTTGGTTAACTAAACATTGGCCAGAAAATAATTGGTTAAATTTAGCAAAATTGGCAACGACTGCTGGGGTAAAAATATATGTACCTTGGGGAAATTCTGACGAACAGCAACGAGCGATAAGAATTGCTACAGTACATAAAAATATCAGTATAATTCCTAAGAGCAATTTACACAACTTAGCCATTATTTTAGCACAATCTCAAGCTGTAGTGGGAGTTGATACTGGTTTGGCTCATCTTGCTGCCGCATTATCTATACCATCAATAACTTTATATGGTGCAACCCAGCCAGCTTTAACTGGAACTTATGGTAATTATCAACAACATTTATCAGCCAACATTAACTGTTCTCCATGTTTTAACAAAAAATGTTCAGTTAATTTAATTTGTTATGCTGACTTATCAGTAGAAAAAGTTTGGGATAAACTGCAAGAATTACTATAAATATACTTTCTTTATACCTATATTTAAAATCATATTTTTAGATGAATAAATTATGCAATTATGGATATTACTCCCTATTTAAATTTAGTAGTTGAAAAAAATGCTTCTGATATATTTTTTACTGTTGGTTCTAATATAAGAATTAAAGTATCTGGCAAAGTTATTGGGGTTGGTAAAACTACTTTAACCAATAAGCTTACTGAAGAAATTGCCCATGATATTATGAACGAAGAACAAAGAGTCTTTTTTGCTAAAAATTTGGAAATTGATTTTGCTATTTCTTGGCCAGCCAGCAAGGCTCGTTTTCGTATCAATGCCTTCAAACAACAGGGCTTAGTCTCAGTTGTAATGCGTTATATTAATGCCAAAGTACCAACAATGGCTGATTTGAATTTACCTGATATTTTAGGTGATTTAATTCTGAAAAAGCGTGGTTTACTATTAATGGTTGGAGCAACTAATTCAGGAAAATCAACTACTTTAGCAGCTATGATTGATCATCGTAATCAAAATCAAGCTGGTCATATTTTAACTATCGAAGATCCAGTAGAATTTATCCATGTGCATAAAAAATCTTTAATCAATCAGCGGGAATTAGGAGTGGATACCCATTCTTATGCCAATGCTCTTAGGAGTGCTATGCGTGAATCTCCAGATGTAATATTTATTGGGGAAATTCGGGATAGAGAAACTATGTCAGCATCATTAGAATTAGCTAATACTGGTCATTTAGCCGTTTCAACTCTTCATGCTAATAATGCTAATCAAGCTATGCAGCGGGTTGTAAATATGTTTCCTCAAGAACAACATAAGAAATTATTTATGGATTTATCTCTGAATCTAATTGGAGTAATTTCACAACGTTTAGTAGTAGGAGTGGATAATAAAAGAGTTGGAGCAGTGGAAATTATGATTAATAATCCATTTATTTCTGACTTAATTTTGAAAGGTAAAATAGATGAGATAAAAGAAGCTATGAGTAATAGTGGAACTGAAGGTATGCAAACTTTTGATACTGCATTACATAACTTATATCAGATTGGTAAAATATCCCTAGAAGAAGCTTTAGCTAATGCAGACTCCAGAACTAACTTACAAACTAAAATTACTTTTGGGTAAAAAGGCTATTATTCGGTGAGATTTGTTTATTTGCTTCTGTTATACTACAAAATATACTATTTTAATGAAATCTAACCTCATTCTCTTTTTCTAGCTTAAGAACAGGGTAACTACATAATATTATGTAGGGGCAATCCTTTATGGTTGCCCTTAATTTAATAACTGGTTTAGGATCAATACCATTAGGAAATTTATCAAGGTAACCACAATGGATTACCCCTACAAATAATAATGTTATGTTAATACAATCTGGTTACCTTTAACTTAATAACACGTCATAGGAGAAAATTATAATGTTACATACAATTATGATAATTTTTATTAAAGTTATATTAATTATTGTTGCTGGAATTTTTGCAATAACTTTGATTGATATGTTTTTTGGTATATCTTTGAGTAATATGATTATCATCAGTATTATAATTGTACCAATGGTATTACTTTTACTATTTTCTTCTAACATTCGAAATATGAAAAAACATAATGGTTCATATTTTAGTAGTGATATAGGATGTGATAGTGGTGGAAATAATTGTGATGGTGGAGAAAGTTGTTGTTAATATTAAAAATCATTTGTCAGAAAATTTATATTTGATTAACTCTTACTGATAATACATTACCAACATATTGATAAATTATGAGAGAATTTATTCAAAATCCGATCTTAGCTACTATAAAATGTAATAAAAATAATACTGTTATTTGCAGTGGAGATTGGACTTTAGATGGCATTCATAAATTAGAATCACAGTTAGAAGAATTTATCTGCTCGAAAGATATTCCAGAGATTATTTTTGATGGCAGTGCAATTAGAGCTATGGATACTGCTGGGGCATGGTTACTATTTCGTACTTATAAGGCTTTAGAAAAAGTTGGGAGTTCTGTCAATTTACAGGAGTTTGATTCTGAACATACAGATTTACTAGACATGATGACGACTTATGTCACCAAATTACAACCAACAATTATTCCTGTCAAATCTAATTTTTTAGAAAATTTAGGCAAATCCACTTATAAAACTTTTAATAATTTAATCAATTTCTTAGCTTTCGTTGGGAAAACGTTTACTTTAGTGGGACGAGAAATACTATCACCATCACGAATTCGTTGGCAAGCTATATTTTCCAATTTATATGCAGATGGATTAACCGCTTTACCAATTGTAGGCATGTTAGCATTTTTGACCGGAGTGGTATTAGCCTATCAAGGTGGCATTCAATTAAGCATGTATGGAGCTAATATTTTTATTGTTGATTTGGTTGGCATAACTTTATTACGAGAGCTAGTGCCATTATTGACGGCTATTATTATTGCTGGACGTAGTGGTTCTGCCTATACAGCACAAATTGGAACAATGAAAGTTACTAACGAAATTGACGCTTTATGCACTATCGGGATTGTGCCAATGGAATTATTAGTATTGCCAAAATTGCTGTCTTTGATTATTTTAATGCCTTTAATTACTGCCTATGCAGATGTGATCGGAGTTTTTGGTAGTATGTTGGTAGCTAAATTCTCATTTGGAGTTAGCATTACCGACTTTTTACATCGGTTTCCAGAAGCAGTTTCTACTACAAATTATTTAATTGGGATCGGCAAAACTCCTATATTTGCAACGGTGATAGCATTGGTTGGTTGTTATCAAGGATTTCAAGTTAGAGGTGGAGCAGATCAAGTTGGTAAACAAGTTACATTAAGCGTAGTACAAGCTATTTTTTTAGTCATTATTGTTGATGCAATATTATCAGTGATATTCAGTTGGCTTGGAATAGGTGCTTTACCTAGTTTCATATAAGCATTGGTAAAATGATAGAATAAAGAATGAATTGCATCTAGGACTTATTTGACCCGAGTTAGTGAAGTACAACCCTCACTCCATTCCTAATTTAGCAATGCTATTAAATTAATGGTAACAGAATATGCCTAACATGATGATTTGTAAGGATAATAACTTGTGGTTACCCTAATCAATTTCCTTTATAATTGTTTCAAAACTAATAAAGTAATGTCATCCAAAACTTTCTGTACTAATATAATTTTTAACATTAGCAATCACAGCCTGTTGAATCTGTTTTGCATCATCAGACCAATTACAACTAACAACTTTACATAATCGTTTCAAACTATATTGTTGCCATTCTATTTCACCTTTGGTATCTGGTTTGACTATAGTTCCGAGATGACCGAAAGCTTGTTTTTTCAGTTCTATACCGATAACTGAATCCATGCCGAGAGCTATTTTGCTGACATCTTCTAGGTTATAACTATTCATGCGAGTTGCTTTGCCACCGTTGGCTTTGATGGTTTTATGGTCAAGTTTGATTGGGTGGATATCGTCTTGACGTTTTTTCAGGAAGCTGTTTAGGGTGCTGATTGGAATATCAAGGAAATCAACGATGTCTTTTTTGGTAGCTATTCCGTTGTCAAAGGAACAGGTAAAGCCAAATTGTTTGATTAGTTCGACATATATCAAATCCCGATGGTATGATATACAAAATTAAAGACAATGTATAAAACAATTTCGAGCATCAGAAAGATAGAATTAAGAGCATCGGCAATAGAAGTATATAAATGTTCCGTATCAAAG
>JASFYV010000289.1:0-11713 GCA_045046925.1 Candidatus Marithrix sp.
TACTTATTTGTCTTTGGGCTTTTACATTTTTGGCAAATTGAGTTCATTTCTTTCATTTGTCTATTTTACCAGTAATTATAGTTTAAGCCCAGTACCAGCTAGTGCATATCCACGTATAATGGATTCAATAAACTCAATGTTGTAAATAACAATGTTTCGGCCTTGATATGGACTATTGTTAGCTATTACTTCAACCGAATTTATCTCAATATTTTGAATTTTATCAACAAACGGTTTAAGAGTTTTTGGAGGCCAATTATTAGCTATACGTTGAAATGGAGCTTGTTTCATTCCCAAAAGTTTAGCAACCCCACGTTCACTCATGACGGCTGAATCATCATCTAATACATAGCCGTCACAAAAAATACCGGGGATTATTTCTACTTTTCCGTAAAATACTGCTTCTCTTGCTTTCATGATCTACCTTTTTAATTTCTAATATAAGGTTTTAATTATATTCTTAGTCCATGATTAGTGTCAATATATTTTGGTTAAATAACTAGGATTTACGCATTTATTTCTTCCCAATTAACTACTCCGGAATCTGAAAAACTACCTGCTTTTCCCCAGTGCCATATAAAATTTCAAAATCACTAATCTCATCTCCATTTAAATCAGCTACACCAGTAACTTGAATACTACCAGTTGGAATATTAGTAACAGCCACTGCATAATCAAACAGCCCTTTAAATCTCAAATCATCCCCAATCACCAACAGAGTTCCATCTTCATAAAAAGTTACCGATTCATTGCCTGGCATATTGGTAAAAAACTGTTGTAATTCATCGGAGTATTTAGCAGTAGGATATAAGTTTTGCTGACGGTTGATATTGCTGGTATCTTTAAAAATTAAACCTACGTTCAACACACCTGGTAATTGAGTTAAGGTATAATGAAAGCCAGTTGCTAAGGAATTCCAAGTGGTTTTGGTTTTTAAAGCTGGAGTTGTGATATAACTCAAGGAATCATCGACTGGAATCGTAATATCGCCATTATCTGCTATGATAAAATTGTCTAATCCAAAATCATGTAAAGCTATTTCTAAAGTAGTTTTGTTCTGAATCAATGGTTTATCTGGTTGGGAAATATCAGCCGGAGGAATAAAAAACATAACTTGCCGATCTCCATTGGAATAGGTCATTTGTACATCTTCAACACCATCTGCATTTTTATCAGCTATAACAAGTAACTGAGTTGGAGATTCAGAACCATTACCAAGTTTAATATTATAATCTAATTGAGCCGAATATATAGTTGAACCTATCATTACAGTTGCTCTACCACCACTAGAAAAACTCACTTCAGTAGCTCCTGGGAAAGCTTGCAAAGTAGTTTCTAATTCCACTTGATTGGCTGCTGTTGGATATAAAAACTGTTGATAGCGTTTATTATTATCAGCTAAAAATCTTAATACTAAAGCGGAATCAGTTTTTTCTAAGCCAATTGGTATAGTTGGATCAATTACTTGTGCGTATAAATTGGGTCGTAATTTTACTTGCCTGTCAATCGTTATTACTCCGGTTTTATCTACTACTAATTGATTCCAACCGAATTTATTTAGTTCTGTTTGTAAGGCTGGTAAGTCTTGTAAACTGGGTTGAGCTATAATTTGCCGACCTTTGGGAGTAATAAATGTTACGCTACCATTATCGTTAATCGTCATAGCTGCTGGTGAATCAACCTGAAACACTGAAACAGGTAACAATACCATGTTCTCAGTTTCCATGGCTAAGAATAGCTGTCCAGTTGTCAATTGGGAGAATGGTTCTAAGTTAGGAATCGAGTTAATTTCATCTAGTAAGTTGGTATTGTCTGGTAGGATATTAGCGGTTAAATCAATTGCTTCTGCAAGTTTTGGAAAGGTCTCAGTCAAATCGCTATCAAGAGGAATAGTTTCACTAATAAATTTTACTCCTTTACCCAAGCTAACCGTAGCATTCAATTCACTACTGGCACCAATAATAATATTTTCTAATTCCGTATTATTAGCAATTGTGGCATTGATAGTAGCTGGGGCAGTAGGAAAACCAATAATTTTACCACGCACAGTTCCGCCATTAATGATAGCATTGCTAAGTAATTGCACGTTCTCAAGTATGCCGTCATTATTAATCGTATTGGCTAATTTACCACCACTGACAGTTGTATCCGGCTTGATTTGGACATTGGATAATAGACCTTTATTCAAGATAAATCCCGATACTGAACCTCCAATCACAGCTCCATTGGGTTCAACTACATAATTATGCTGGTTTTCTCCAGTATTATCTATAGTTGTGGCAATGAAATTAAACAGTACTTGATTGCTAGTTACCATCCGGTTGTTAGAACTATCTTGATCGAAACTGGTTGTTGCTACTGATATAATATTGTCTAGCAAGGCATCTTCTTGTTTGGGAATTATAATCAATGTGGCTAATTTACTAATTCCTGCTTGTATAGTTCCAACTGCACAGATTATGCTATGATTTTCCTCAATATAATCACATATAGTATCTCCGACTCTAGCAGAATTATAAACCGCTGAACTTGGAAGTTCTCCTGTAAGAACTACTTCAAAAGCATCGTCTGGACCATTATTAGTTAAGGTAATATCATATTGGAACTTGGTATCAAGACTGGCAGTAGTGTCTTTAGTTTTTACATCTACCCATAAATCTGCTTGAGCAATTACTGGAATCACTAAATCAATTTGAGCTAAACTGGAATCAAATAAACCTGATGTAGCATTTATGGTTATTACTAAATCTCCAGCAGTAGTTGGTGCTATCACTATCGGTAAGGTTAATTTATCATTGACATCTAATGCTTCTATAGTGCAGCGGATGCTATTCTCAATTGCCGCACATTGGCCTTGATTTGGGTTGAATGAAATCAACCGGATTGTTTCTGGTAAGACAGCTTCTACCACGACATCAGTAGCTTGTTGTGGACCTCTATTGATTATGGCAATATCAGCAGTTATCGTTTCATTTAGTTGCACTGATGATATATTTCCAACTTCAATATCTAAATCAGCTCTGGCCATGGTGAAGGTAGTAATAGAGTTGTCGGCAAAACCTGCAACATAAATATATTCACCTATTTTTGGGCTAGTGATCACGCTTCTGGCACTGCTCAATCCGTCTAATCCGTCTGCTCCATCTTTACGAACATCAAGAAATGTTAAACGACCTGTTGCTAAGTCTCGTTTAAAAACTGTTATTGAGTTATCACTTCTGGCGGTAACATAGAGATATAAGCCATCTGGACTGAGAGCTAAATCGGAAGCATCGGCTAATCCGTCTACTTTTTTGTTAATAGATTCTGTAGATACGCTGTCATCCTCAAAAGTTTCAATGAGGGTGAATACGCCGCTATCAGGAAAGAATTTAAGTACTGATAAACTATTAGTTCCCAAGCTATAGACATGTTCTCCGCTTATTACAACACCACTGGTAGCTGGCATATTATCATTTCTAAAGTTCAATTGGCTTTCTTCTCGCTTAAATACCGATAGTTTATTGCCATTAGCACTGGTGGTAAATAGATAGCTGCCATCTTCTGCTACTATAATATTATTGATTCCGTCCAATCGTTGTGAATCGGCAAAACGGATTGCTTCTTGATAGGTAAGTTTACCTGTGGCAATATCCCGCTGGAAAATAACAATTGCATCATCAATAGCTCCTGCAACGTACACATAATCTGTCAAAGCTATTACTGCTAAAGCTCCGGCTAAACCATCTATTTCATCCATATCATTTGTATAAGCTGTTACATAATTTAAAGTACCGTTAGTTGAATTACGTTGAAAAACAGCTACTGCATTGTCTTTGAAACTTGCTACATATAAGAACTTTTCATCTGGACTTAAACTCAATGAACTAGCATTGCCCAATCCAGTTATAGTGGCATCATTGATGGTAACTCCATTAACTATTGATTGGATAAAGGTTAATTCGGTATCATTCCGACTGAAAACTACTATTGAATCACTGCTGAAACTAGCCGCATAAATATATTCGCCATTATTAGTTATAGCCAAATCTATTGGGCCTTGTAAGTTAGATACTCCTCCTATTTCATTCTTCTGTTGGTTTAAATAAAATAATGATGCTGGTCGACTTGCAGGAGTTTCTATAGTAGTAGTGACAGCTTCTGATTCGGTAGCAGTTGCTTCGGCAGTTAAGGTTAATATTCCACTAGTTTTAGGCAATATTTCGATAGTGATAGTGGCTGTACCATCTTTGGGTAATGACACTATTGAGCAGCTAATTTCTCCAATATCACTGATGTCTTCACAAGTACCGTTTACTTCAAATGGAGTTATAATGGCTGGAGATTTGAATATTATATCTTCCACAGGTAAGATGCTGGTAATATTAATATTAGTTGCGGCATAAGGGCCAGTATTAGTTATTGTCAGTGTATAAGTCAGTGGATTTTTTGTAACCACAGGACTTGGGAAAGCACTGCCTCGTAATTCCAATCTAGCAACCATTTGGGTAATTTTTTTCTCGATTTGAGCGGTATTATTGGCTAATTCAGGGTCTACCATATCGCTCCTAACAGTCACAGCACTATTAATAGTTCCAAGTAATTGCGGCACTACTATCACATTAATAAATGCTTCATTGTCTGAACTACTACTTAATGGGCCTATTTGGCAGGTTACCGCATTATTAGCATAGGTACAATTTGGCCCTTGGCTGGGAGTCGCAGAGACAAACTTGACATTAGGGTCTAAATCTTGAGTAACAATGATACCAGTAGCTTGATTAGGGCCATTATTAGTTATAGTACTAGTATAAGTGACGTTCTTAGTTAGGAAAGCCAGTACTGGTTCTACTGTTAGTTCCACTCCAATATCCGCTAGTTTATTCGCTACTGCAATTTCTGCTGTGGCATTGTTTGGTATAGTGGAATCAAAGCCATTACCAACTACACTAGCTGTAATAGTAATGTTGCCCATTTTAGTAGGAGTTATATCAACGGTAATTTTCTTGGGTTCTCCAACCTGCATGGCTATTAAGCCGCAACTAAAATTAGTACCATTGCCACAACTTTCCTCACTTACCGCTACTGCAATGTTATCTCCGGCTAGGTTAACTTGTAAAATAGCATTGGCTACATCAGGGCCATTATTGGTAACTTCAATTTCATAGCTGACATTTTCTCCAACTAAAACTGAATCAGCACTACTAGTCACGTTTACTACAAAATCTGCTACATTACCGATGATTTTTTCTAAGCTGATAGAATTGGAGTTATTATTAGGATCAGTATCAGTACCATCTCCAGTAATGGTAAAACTAGTAACTACATTAGTACCAGTTTGAATAGCTCGCAGAGTAAAATCAATAGTTTGACTATCGCTGGGATTAATATTGGTTAATGGACAGCTTACTTGAGAACCGGTGAATTCGCATGCTGAATCTCCAGCTATGTAGGTCATTTGGCTGGGTAAATTGGCGGTTAGTCTAACGGCAGTGGCAATAGTATCAGTGGAATTATTTTGTACTTGGACGGTATAAATAATATCTTCGCCAACATTTAGCTGGGTTGTAATTGGAGTAGCTACGGCATCTAATACCATTAAATCGATTTCTTGCTTGCCAATTTCGTTGGTTGCGATAACTTGGTTATTGGTTAAATCAGGGTCAGTTGCATTGCTAATAATATTACTGGTAAAGTCAATCGTACCTAAAGTTTCATCAGTGGTAACATAAACGGTAAATTGGCTAGTATCATTAATTTCTAATTTGGATAGATTACAAGTTACAATATTACTAATTGCCGTACAATCTTCGTTATCAGCGGTAAAAGTTACGTTATCGGCTAAATTACCAGTCAATATAATATTACTAGCTTGGTTTGGCCCAGCATTGGTAATAGTTAATTTATAAGTAAGCTGATTGTTAGGCCCAACTATTGATTCTGGAGCTGTGGTAACGGCCAGTTGCAAGTCTGCTTCTGGAACTTCTAACATAAAATTAACGTTTGTAGTTACAGTATTATTGCTAGTATCAGTATCAGATTGATTAGCTGTTACTTCTACTTGATTGACTAAAATATTGGCTGTCACAGTAGTAGGTGTGTCAGCTTGTAAATTAACAGTAGCTACTGCCGCACTTGCTAAAGTTCCTAAAGCACATTTCACTTTGTCATTGTCCATGCCACATATTCCTTGACTCGGTATGGCACTGGAAAAAGTAACTCCGGTTGGTAAGCTATCAGTTAGGGTTACATTGTTAGCTGTGTCTGAACCGTTATTAGTTATTGTTATTATATAGTTAAGCTTGCTATCGACTGCTACTGATTTAGGATTGCTCAAACTAATTTGTAAATCAGCTAAACCAGTGCTTAAAGTTGTTACTGCATTACTGGTAGCGATATAGGCAAAATTACCTGTTGGAACAATAGCGATAGAATTAGCTCCATCAAAATTACCAGCCGCTTGTTGAAAACTTAGTAAACCGCTATCGATATCACGGTCAAATATTGCTACTGCATCATCATTAAAACTGGTAACAAATAGCCTAGTTCCATCTGGACTAAGAGCTATATCAGTCGCATTATCTAATCCATCAATATTATCAGTATTGTCTTTATAAGTTTGTAAAACTCCTAATATCCCAGTATTGTGGCTGAAAGCTGTTATTGAGTTGGTAATATTACTGATTGCATATAAGTTATCAGTAGTAATTGCTAATCCAGTTACTCCATTAATTACGTCAGTATAAGTTGCTACAAGCTCAATTTCCCCTATTGGATTACGAGTAAAAACTGTAATAGCATCATCACTGGCAACATAGATATAATTACCATTAACGGCAACATCAGTTGGAGCTATGATTTCCGGTTGGATTGCTAAGAAATTTAGAAAGCCAGTATTAACATCTCGTTCAAATACTGACAAACTATTATCTTGATTACCAACTACATAAACTCTGGTCTCATCAGCACTAAATGCTATTGCTTTCACTCCAGCTAGACCATCAATACCACTTACCCCATCTTGTTTTACTTCCACTAAACTCAAACTGCCATTAACAGTATTGCGAGTAAAGACTACAATATATTCAGAACTACCAACGTAAACATGCCGCCCATTGGGACTTACAACTATCGTACTAGCTCCTTGTAAACCAATACCGATATCAGCATCAGTCATATTTTTAATAAAAGTTAATGTTCCACCAATATTTCGAGAATAGATGCCGATTGAATTACCTGTAAAACTGGTCATATAAACGTTTTTGCTATCTGGACTGGTTGTAACTGAACTGGGTTGAAAGGGATTATTGTCATTAGTAAAAGTAACAAAATTGGCAGTACAATTCTTAGAGGAATCCATTGCAACGGTTAGTACTGAGCTATTACCTGTACAATCTCCACTCCAATTATAAAAAGAGGTTTTATCATAAGGAGAAGCTGTCAAGGTAACTTCACCATCAAAATTGGCAGTACAAGTATCTCCACAGTTAATTCCTTCAGTTGTAACAAGTCCTGCCACTGGTTTAGTAATGGTCAATAATTCATTAGCTCTAACCTTACGCCGATAAGTTGTTATCTTACGAATTCGATTATTATCAGTTAGATACAGGCTATTAGAACTATCTATTGCGATTGCATTAGGGAAATTGAGAGTAGCAAACTTAGCTAACGAACCATCTCCTGAAAAACCATTATTACCATTTCCGACTATATCAATTATATTGTCATCGACTATCTTACGAATTCTATGGTTAGTACTGTCAGCAATATATAGGCTATCAGTTATGGCAAGTCCCCGTGGATAACTAAGTTGAGCGAGTACAGCCAATCCACCGTTACCACCAATACCTTGCGTTCCATTCCCAGCAAAAACACTGATATAGTTGGTATTATCTAAACGAAGAATCCTATGGTTTCTAGTATCAGCAATATATAAATTGTATTTGTCAACTGCTAACCCTTGTGGTGAATTTAACTGGTTTATCGTCATACCAGCGATTCCATTGCCAACTAAAGTTGTGATATAGCCGTTAGCTACCTTACGAATCCGATGATTGTTAGTATCTGCAATATATAAATTACCGATGTGGTCAATTGCTATGGCAGTAGGACTATTAAGTTGAGCATAAATGGCAGAACCATTATCTCCACTAAAACCTTGGATATTATTACCAGCAATTGTAGTTGCATAACCTTGCTTATCTAGTTTACGAATTACATGGTTATTGGTGTCTGCAAAGTAAATATTGCCGTTATTATCAAGCGTAATACCAGTAGGACTATTTAATTGGGAATTAACTCCATCTCGATAACCTTGATTACCGTTGCCAGCAATAGTAGTTATGTTGCCATTTTTAACTTGCCGAATTCGATGATTATTAGTATCTGCGATATATAAAGTTCCATCATTAGCTACCACAATTCCTGATGGTTTGTTGAGTGAGGCCATGATTGCACTATTATTGTCACCTCCAAATTGTTGAACTCCATCTCCAGCAACAGTGTTAATAATTTCTGCTGTTTGAGCTTGTGGAATCCAGAATAACAGTACGATAAGGTATTGCCACCATTTGATATATTTCATAAATCTGCTCCTATATTTTTCAGGTTTAATTTTAATATTATATATCTAAAAGCAAATTAATGTTAGTTTTTAAATTTATTTATTCTTCAATTGGTTATAGGATGATGTTAATGTGGAGTAGGGATTGTTGGGGTAAATTGATGATTTTGAAGGTATTATATCGTTCCCAAACTCCAGTTTGGTAACGTACTGTTTTAGAAGCTCTGCTTCGAGTTGAATTGTGTTGAAATTTACGGTATTTTATGATTTGTGACGAAGCAGAGCTTCTTGGCAGTGTGTTACCAAACTGGAGTTTGGGAACAATTATAAACAATATTTTAGGTCAATTAAAGTAACATCAATTCTAAGTTTATCTTGAAGTCGGCCAAATCCAATCTTAATTTGATTCTGTAACATAATCAAACTGTTTATTTGATGTTTAGATAGTTGACTTGAATAGGAAATAGGTTCAATATATGGTCTAACTAATCGTTGCACCTAACTGTTACAAGCAAGCTTAAATGTTAGTAGGAAATATTGTATTTAAAATGATGGTAATATGAAAACAAATCAAATCATGGTGATTCAACTAGGAAATAACCATACAATTACAATTGGGCATCTAACAAAAATGGGAAGTCTAAATGATGTTTTGGCTATTGGAAATAGTTACAGACGAAATAAAGGACTCAAAGAAATAACCATTGAAGAATATTTACGAAGAAATGAAACTTGGGAATTTATTCAAGAAGTTGAGGTTAAATATGGAAAAAACACAAGCTGGGAATTTCCCAGTTTAGAAAAAGACTCTAAAAATAGGGTAATTTACAGCAAGTATATAAAACAGTTTTCTGTCATAAAATCTCAAAGAGGTGGGAAACCAGAAAATCGAGGTATTTGGGCAAATTTACAGATAATGTTAGATTTAGCGATTTATCTTTCACCAACTCTTAGGTTAGAGATGATTGATATATTTTTAGAATCTAAAATACTTGAGTGGAGAGATATAGGTGGAGATAATTATGTTCTTCTTAATAAGGCTATAGATACTTTGCCTGATAGAATTGGTAAAAATAATTTTGCCACCTATATTGAAATAGCTAAACTTTTCCGAGAAAAATTGGATTTAATTGATACCAAAGGATACAATGCAAAAGAACATACTGCTTTGATTCAAGAGAAAAGGGCAACATGGGAAGATAGACTATTCAATTGAAATAGGATTTATCACCTCCTTTGAACAGTTAAAAAATATTTTAGATCAATTAAAGTAACATCAATTCCAAGTTTATCTTGAAGCAGGCCAAATCCAATCCTAACTTGATTCTTTCACACAATCAAATTATCTAGAAAATTGGAACAATAATTGCTGACAGACAGATGAGCCTGATTCTTGCGGGTGAACTATTAATTAAAGTTCCGAGAGAAAATTATATGAAATGTCTATGTGGCAGTGGTAAATATGCCAAAAACTGTCATGGCACTCAATACTCGAAAAGTAAAATGAGAAGCCATATGAAATATGAAGTCCTAGGTCATGATGATGATAAAGTTTTTACCAACGCAACCTTTAAATCTCTTGGGTTCGGCAAAAGAAAAATTAAATGCAAACTGAAATACTGGAATGCCATAACACCAGCTGGCCCTATCATCTATCCACTTTTATTAACAAAGAATAATAAATCAATAAGACCAGTAACCATAGATGGATTACATGGCACTCACAAAGAAGGTAATATCACTCTATGTGTACTGTGCATGCTTACACCTATCAGTCAAGGCAAGATAATTTTTGAAACAAAAGATATTAAATCTTGCAGTAATGGATACATTGAATGTGAATGTCTTCTTGAGTCCGATGGGAATCCTTTTGAGTCAATATTTGCGATTGAAACTAAAAACAAAAAAATCAAACTATTTCATCATACATCAGAACAGAATGCTCAACTAATACATGAATCTTCTCGATTAAAAGGTAGCAAATATAGCCTTCTAGGAACAAATGAATTAACTTACTGTAATTATTTATACTTCACTGACCACGAAATAATCCAAGATGCATTTGATCTGATGGATATTGGGATGGCTAACGAAGGAACACAGATAAAAATTTGCACTGACGATGGAAAAAACATTGAGGAATGTAAAGTTTATCGGGAAGAAGCAGGCAATAGAACGCATACACTCAGTATTTGGGTTGACCCAGAAATAATCTCCCCACCTCCTCTTATTCTACATGAACCAAACAAATTCTCACCTCCTTTTATTCTACATGAACCAAATAAATTCTCTGGAGATGCATATTCGTGGTGGGAAATATTCCATAATTCAATTTTCAGAGTGCCAATAAAAGCTGGCAGTTATTTACCAATAAATCATATTAGTGAATACGAATATATTCTTGAAACAAACGATAATCTTTTACCCTTAGAAGGGTTTAATGCAGGACACGGTATGGATATTACTAGCATGAAAACACTTTTAACAGAACCATCTCCAGAAAACCATCCTCGTAAAAATAATTTAACTAAAGCTGACTCTGGAATAATTGATAAAATGTGGGTTGAGACTTGGGAAAAGAATTTATCAAAATTTGCAGAAAAAATATTAAATAATATATTAAAATAACTACCATTTTTTAAAATTATTACCTTCAATACCTTGTATTCAGCTTCACATTCTCCACAGCATCAATAACCCAAGCAATTTCAATTTTTTACTACTTCCTTATTCAAAGTAAAATCACACAATCCCCTCAATAGAACTAGTAAATTATGCAATAGCATTTGACTATAGCAAATTTGGTGCAAAATGATTAAAAATATTAAAAGTAATTATAATATAAACAAACATTAATTTCATTTTTTGCTATATCAAGCGGTTTCGTCATTAGTTTGACTCACGTAACCGAAACCATAGATTTTATTCTTCAAAATATTACTCTTTTTTGTAGTTATTCCAATTCTTTACAATCAATGCCAACAATTTTGCACTAAAATTAACATCAATCTCAATTGGTAAATACAAATGTTGTTGATTTGCAAAAGCTTGACAACAATCCCAACCAAAGAATATGGTACTGGGCTCAGACTATGAAGAAAAACTAAAAAAATGTTAAATATCAGTTAGTTAGATATTTTGTCAATTTGGTGTAACTTACTGATATTTAAG
>JASFYV010000290.1:0-14152 GCA_045046925.1 Candidatus Marithrix sp.
AATCACGGATTAAAAATCTGAAAAATACTTGCAATGACTTCAATAAAGCGATAGATTTGGCCTTTCAAAAAGATTATTGAATTTAAATAGTACTATACTGTAGGACTTACGCATTGACAAATATAATAAAATGTGAATATTAATTAGTCATTCCCACGAAAGCATGTCCTCATGAAAATGGGGATGGAAATCTAGTAATCTCAACGATCTCTGGATTCCCGTTTTCACGGGAATGACAGTATTTAATATATAAATTAAAATTGGTGTGGTTTTTTTATAACTATTTGTATTTTAACAAATTCATAAAATAATTATTTTGTTAATGCATAAGTCCTATACTGATATATTTTCATCTAATGATGCTATCAATTCTTTACTCAAACAAGCAAGTTGTTCTGGGGAATAGAGAACATGGTTTTCATAATCGGTAATGAAGAATATGTCTTCGGCTTTAGTTCCAAAAGTAGCAATTTTGGCTCTTTTGATCCTTACCTCACAGCTTATAAATACTTGGGCAATACGAGATAATACTCCAGGCCGATCAGTGGTAATCAGCTCTACAATAGTATGATTATTAATATGATCTTGGGTGAAAGTTACTTGAGTTGGTACGGAAAAATGTTTCATTTGTCTAGGCATGCGACGGGTAATTGGGTCAAAAAAAGTGTCGTTATCCCGAATTAAGGCTTGTTCTAAACCATATAAAATTTCTGTAACTCTTTCTTCAGATTGTAATTTTTTACCATTTTCTTCAACCACAGTATAGCCACTAATAGTATATTTTCCCTGAGTTGGGATAATATAAGCATCAATAATAGTTAAATTCTGTTGCTCCAAAAAATAACTAGTTTCAGCAAATAAATGATCCTTATTTTGAGTATAAATCATAATAAACTCAGTCCCACCTTTAGTTGCTGAACGTTCTAATACTAATGGCACATCTAAATCTGCATGGGTTAAAATAGCTTTGGTTTCTTTGGCAACATCTTTAGGGGATGAACATAAGAAATAATCATCACCTAAATCATCCCATAATTTATTGATCCTTTTACTATAGGCTAATCTATTTAATAAAATTCTAGCTTCTTTTTGAATATCTTGGATATGTAATTGTTTATTCAACACATAGCCTTGTCCTTGATGTAATAAGGCATGAGTTTTGTGATATAAATCTGTCAATAATGATTCTTTCCAACTAGTCCATAATTTTGAGTTAGTTGCTCTTATATCACCAACTGTCAATAAAAATAAATAATCAAGATGACTCGGTTCTTCAATTTGATGAGCAAAAGTTTTTACCACATCTGGATCAGAAATATCTTGTCGTTGTACAGTAGTGGACATTAGCAAATGATTACGAGTTAACCAACCAACTAAACGGGCATCGGTATTACTTAAATCATGTAACTTACAAAAATCAATGGCATCTGATTCTCCTAATCTAGCATGATCACCACCTCTACCTTTGGCGATATCATGGAATAAACCAGCTAGATATAATAACTCTGGTTTAGGAATATTTTTAGATAATTTAGAACATAATGGAAATTCGTTCTTATGATCTGCTAAAAAAAATCGTCTCAGATTACGTACGACAAATAAAGTATGCTGATCAACGGTATAAATATGAAATAGATCATATTGCATTTGCCCGGCAATTTTACCAAATGCTGGAATATAAGCTGATAAAACTCCATATCGATTCATTCGCCTAAGAGCATGAGTCAAACCTTGTGGCTGGCGAAAAATCTCAATAAATAAACTGCGAGTACATAAATCTTTACGAAATACTCTATCAATTAAATAATTATAATGTAAAATTAGTCGAATAGTAGTAGCTCGAATCCCTTTTACTTGTGGATTTTGCTGAATTAATAAAAAAATTTCTAATAAGGCAAACGGATAATTTAAAAATACTTTATCATGGGTTACTTCAATAAAATTATTACGGATTTGAAACCGTTTATTTATCTTATAAACTGATGCTGGCGTATTAACATATAAAATAGCTTCTTGGAATAGCTGCAATAACATATCGTTAAGAGTGTTCATTTTTTTAATGGTACGATAATATCGTTTCATTAATTTTTCCACTCCTAAACCAGATTCATCATCTTGATAGTCATATGCTTCAGACAAAGTACGTTGAAAATCAAATAATAATCTTTCTTCATGTCTGCCTGCCGTCAAATGCAGTAAACATCTTATTTCCCATAAAAATTCTTGGCCTTCATGTAAAATTTGATATTCTTTTTCCGTTAAAAAGCCATGTTGCACCAAGTCATGCAGATTAGTTGCTCCAAAATGGCGTTTTGCCACCCAACCGATCATTTGAATATCACGTAATCCACCTGGGCCTTCTTTAATATTTGGTTCTAAATTATCAGCTGTATCATCATATTTTTGATGTCGTCGATTTTGTTCTTCAGTTTTAGCGGCAAAAAAATCTTTAATTGGCCATAGAGGAGCCACTATAGCTTGCATAGTTTTAAATAATTTTTCTGCACCAATAAGCAGACGTGCCTCTATTAAATTAGTAGCTATAGTAATATCATCAGTTGCTTCTTGTTCACATTCTGCTAAGGTTCGGACACTATGCCCAATATCAAGCCGGATATCCCATAAAAACATTATTAGTTGTTCAATTTTACTGGTATCTTCCAATGGTTCTGCTAATAAAATTAGTAAGTCTATATCAGAATATGGATGTAATTCAGCCCGACCATAACCTCCAACAGCAACTAGTGCAATCGTATCGGAATCTATATCACTACAAAATTGTTGCCAGGCTTGGAATAATATCTGATCAATAAACCAAGCGCGTTGGCTAACATAGTTAATAGCATTTTTACTAGCTTGAAATCTTGCTTCTAATACTAGATGGCCATTTTTTAAGGCGTTACGAAATAATTCAAGACGATTGTTATCTTTATCTTGGTCAAATAATTGGGGATTAAAAAGTTCTAGGTCAGTATACATGTTAGATTTAGAAATTGGTAAATAATTATATTTAATAGAATTTTTAAAATTTAATTCCATTAATATGCCAACGTGGTTGAATAGGAATTAGTGATATTAATGATGGTTGGTCTGGTGGAAGTTGTTGCCAAATTGCTTCTTCTGTTTGATAGTATTGTTTTAATTCTAGTAATCTAGTCACTCGATTTTTAATTGACGGATGAGTTCGTAATAAAGATGGTTCTGGAATATAATGACCAGGTAAAGCTAGTTGCGTTAAAATTTTAGTTTGATAATTGCCTAATTTAGTCAGTGCGACAGCTAAAATTATTGGATCACCTAATAGTTGAGTCGCTCCTAAATCTGCATCATATTCACGGATACGTGATAAGGCTAATTGCAATAAACTAGTGATAATTGGAGCCAAAATTAATCCCAAAATCAATAACCAACTAATAGTGTCTGTCGCAAAGAAGTACAATGGTAAATTAATAAGTAGTAAAATCTGTCCCACAATGGATAAAATATTGGTTAAGTAGCTAGTAAAATCAGCAAATCGCATTATTTTTATATCTCCATTCACAATATGACTAATTTCATGAGCTAATATTGCTGCAATTTCTCGTTGGGACAAACGACGTAATAAACCATCAGACAAAGCTATGACAGAATTATCTTCAGTTCCAACTGTAAAAGCATTCATCATATCACTGGGTAAATAATATAATTTTGGAATATTTGCTAAATCAGCTCGTTTAGTAAGTAGAAATAATATTTTATAGAGATTAGGAGCTTGGGAATACTTAATTTTTTTAGTACGATACATCTTTAAAATCAAGTATGGAGATACTTTATAATTAAATAAGTAAATAACAATTACTAACAAGATTGCATACAAAGCAAATGTGATTCCTCCAAGCAACCAGCCTAATACACCAAGGGTTATCATCATCGCTATTACTAATAACCAAGATTGAATTGTATTAATAATTTTATGTTTAAATAACTGATATTTATCCATTTAATCCTTCAAATCTTCCTGCCATTCCCATCCTGTTTATTATATCACTTGTTAATGGGATAGGTTCATATAGTAACATCCTTACATTTTTGTACCATATATAAGTTTAATTATTTGATTTAACTAGGAATAAAATTATAATATAGTACAAATTTATAAGGATGTCACTATATATATATTTCACGTAGGATGTATAAGCGAAAGCATCATGTCTAATTATATACCTGTTTTAAATCACTTTGCATATCAGGATTTTTTTTCCTCAACACTTCCTTTTAAAGATGTAACAATTTCTCTGCGTATATCTTTAATACTAGGTTTTTCTTCATCGGAAAATGGTAAAGGTCGGCAAGCCTGCATTGCATACATACCAACTCTAGCTGTTAATAATCCACTGCCTAAACCTTGAGCAACCTGAGCTGACATAATTGATAATACTGAACCACCAACAATTTCTGCAACACTGTCAGTAGCCATTTCACTAACACCAGCATAAATTAAACTTTGCATTACTGTACTTATTAATTTAAAAGAACCAAAAAATCCTGGCTTTGCTCCATATAATTCAGCAATATCTCTAATCATCCGACTATTTCGCCACAAAGTTAGCACCGCATCTAATAAAGCAATTTGGCTGATCATAACCCATAAAGCTGTTTCTTTAGAACGTTTTGTAACAATTGCATAGGCTTGTTGATCCATATCTTTCAATATAATATCAGAAAATAAGTTACATATTTCCCTATCATGATGACTGTCATTTATAGTTAAATAAAAATGTTCTAAACGAATTTTAATATCTGGCCGATGTTCATAGAATTGAGTAATTTTATTAATATAATGTATGGCATTGCCATAACCATCACCGGCTATTAGTTGTTCGCCTTCTTGTTGTAATTTAGTAACATTTTGTAATCTAATAATTTTTTTATAAGAGTTCCAACTTAAAACTAAAGTTGCCCCACTCATAATTACTACTAAACTGAAGAATATACTTCCTAAAACATAGCTATTTGCATATTGTTGAGCTATAAATTGATAAGTGTTAACTAATAATAATAATAATAATAAGGAACTAAAAGCCCCGACTAACCATAACCAAGGAGAATAAGTTACAGTTTTAGTCTCATTATTTTGGGTAATTTCTAAGTTATGAATTGGTAAAGTATTATCTATTTCTAGCTTAGAATCTTGCGGCAAAATTATTGGAGAAGTATAATCCAAGGTGATTGCAGCTTCTTCTTCAGCAATACTTTCTACATTATTCAAATCAAAAAAGATTGGTTTAGTCCAACTAGTCATTTAAAATTTATCTCCAAGCAAAAATTCTAGAACTCGATCTAATCGAATATGTGGTAATCCGCCGCCATGTACATTTGCTAAACGTGGCGGTTTAAACTCAATAAAATTAAAACGTCCTTCTACCCAATCTTCTGGCATTGGAACTTCTATTGGTACTTCTCCCGGAAATAAAGCTACCGGTTTATCGGCATCAATTGGTACGCCTTTGATACAAGAAATGCGTTGTCCTTGAAAATTAGTATAAGCAGCTTGAGTACATTTGACTGCTGATAAAGCTAAAGTATCAGTTTTTACTCCTTCAAAAGTTACATTATTATTTGAGGCTGCCAACATATGTTGTAAAAAATGTTCTAAATTAGGCAATTGGCTGGGAGTAACATGATCAGCTTTCGTAGCAGCAAATAGTATTTTATCAATTTTTAACCCAAACAATTTATTGATTAAACCAGATTTACCGTAATTAAAACTTTTTAAGACCATATTTAAAGAATCACGCATATCTATAAAGCTGTCATAACCAGAGTTAAAAGTATTAAGTACATCGACTAATACAATTTGCCGATCAAAACTGGTAAAATACTCTTTATAGAATTTTTTAACGACATGTTCTTTATAAGATTCATAACGCTTTTTCATCTCTGTATAAATACTATTGTCTTTAATAATGCCTTTTGGCATTTCTAATACTGGACAAAATTCTAGCAAAGGTGAGCTTCTTAAACTATCATTATTACTCAAACCATCACCCGGCATAATAAACCGTCCCGGCTGTAATAAGTTTAATCCATATTTTGGTTCTTTACAATTGTGTAAAAATTCTGTATAAAGTTTACTTAATTTACGTATAATTTTTTCATTTACTTCATTAGTTAGATCAAGACCATTAAGATAAGCTTGCCATTTTTGAGACAGAGAAAAACGTGGTTCTGTTTCACATAAACGGGCTATTTGCTCTGACCATTGTTCATAAGTTAATTCTAATAAAGGCAAATCTAGTAACCATTCACCAGGATAATCAACTATATCTACATATAAGGTGTTGATTGGAGAGATAGCTTTTACTATTGGATTATTAGTTGAATAACGAATAGCTAATCTAATTTCACTAATACCATGAGTACGCTGTGGCCAAGTAGGTGGATCGCCACAAAGTTGTTCAATAGCTCGATCATAACGAAATGATGGAATATGCATATCTGGTTGTGGCATAATCTTAGCACCACGTAAACGACCGCTATTAACCATCTGAAAAAATGGTAAATGCCTTCCTTCTAAACCATGTAGCAACTGATGAACTAATGAGGTGATAAACACAGTTTTACCACTACGACTTAAACCAGTAACAGCTAGTTTTACCTGTCTATCTAAGGAACGATTAATCCTTTCTTCAATATTTTTAGGTGGAGAAAAATTTAGCGACCAATTATTCATATTTTATAATACTTTTTGGATATTATGTATTTTCATAGTTTTTTTTCAAGCAAGACCAGTTTTATTATATTGTTAATTATATCAATTGGAGCTGGAATAGGATATAGCATTTTCAGTTTTAAACAAATGCACATTGAAACCAGAGAGTTTGTTAATATAGCAATGTTAGACCTATTTTCTGAATGGGATGAAGATGAATTTTTTAATTATACTAGTAATAGGATGCAAAAAAAATTAACCAATGCTAAATTACAAGAAATTAATGTAGTTTTTACCAGACTCGGCAAGTTATTAAATTATCATGGTGCTTATGGCGGCTTATTTCATTCTGAAGTTTCTTGGTTACATGTTGTAATATGTTATCAAGTGAGTGCTAATTTTCAAGGTGGAAAGTTTGCCGCATTAATTACTCTTATTAAACAACAAGGTAAATGGGTAATTGGTAAATTTGAGTATAAGTATGCTTTTTTTCCTATAGAAAGACAATTAGGATCATTAAAATTAGTATCTATTCCAGACAACCTTAATTCTGATATATTATATTAACATATAGAATAAATCAATTTTTTGATGTAAGCATGAATTATAGCAATTATTTAGTATTTTTAAAATCTATTCAATAACGCTATATTTAATTACACTATAAATTAAAATCATTTAACACAATGAGATAAGATTTTGAATATTAATCCATTTAATAAATTATTAAAATTATCTGTAGGTGAAATACATTTATGGTTAACTTTTCCAAATCTTATACAAGACCCAAAATTACTTATAAGTTACAATAAATTATTAACCAAAGAAGAACAAGATAAAAAACAACGATTTCGTTTTCAAAAACATCAGCATCAATATCTTATTACTAGAGCTTTAATCCGCAGTATTTTGTCACGTTATATGGCTTTAGAACCAAATACCTGGCAATTTAATAAAAATAAATATGGACGGCCAGAAGTAATCACTGATATTTTACCACTGCGTTTTAATTTATCACATACTGATGATTTAATTATATGTGGAGTAATATTAGAGAAAGATATAGGAGTAGATGTTGAAAGTATAAATCGCAATAATGCCACTAAAGATATTGCCACTAGATTTTTTTCTACTCAAGAGGTTATTGATTTATATTCTGAACCAACTAATAGGAATTTCTTTGATTACTGGACTTTAAAAGAATCTTATATCAAAGCTCGTGGCATGGGTTTATCTTTGCCATTACATAAATTTACTTTTCATATTGCAGATAATATTAAAATTTCCTTTAATTCTGATTTACATGATGATCCAAACCAGTGGCAATTTTGGTTATTAGAACCTACTCCTCAACATAGGATAGCAATTTCAGTGAATAGTAAAATGAAGCTAAATCTAAGTATAAAAACTACTATCCCTTTAATATCAGAGCAAAAGTTTACCTGCCCAATTTTAAAAAGATAGTATGCGATTCTCTTATAAACTATAATACATATCAAATTCAATTGGATGAGTAGTCATGCGTAAGCGAGTTACTTCTTCCGTTTTTAGTTCAATATAAGCATCAATTACATCTTTGGTGAATACACCACCTTGCAACAAGAACTCATTATCACTTTCCAAAGCTTTTAAAGCCTGTTCTAAAGATAAACAAACTGTTGGAATATTTTTTTCTTCTTCTGGTGGTAAGTCATATAAATCTTTATCCATAGCTTCACCAGGATGAATCTTATTTATAATTCCATCTAAGCCAGCCATTAACATAGCACTAAAAGCAAAGTAAGGATTAGCAGTAGAATCTGGAAAGCGTACTTCAATCCGACGACCTTTAGGATTTGGTACAAAAGGAATCCGTATTGCAGCAGAGCGATTGCGAGCGGAATAAGCTAATAATGTTGGAGCTTCAAATCCTGGCACTAAACGCTTATAACTATTAGTACTAGCATTAGTGAAAGCATTAATAGCTCGAGCATGTTTAATAATTCCGCCAATGTAATATAAAGCTTCATCAGACAGATTGCCGTATTTATCTCCAGCAAAGATATTATTACCATTTTTAGATAAAGATTGATGAACATGCATACCACTACCATTATCACCTACCAAAGGCTTAGGCATGAAGGTAGCTGTTTTGCCATAGCTATGAGCAATATTCATTACTACATATTTCAAAATTTGCACTTCATCAGCTTTTTTAACTAATGTGTTGAAAGCTACGCCAATTTCACCTTGGCCAGCAGTAGCAACTTCATGATGATGAACTTCAACTGGAATCCCCATTTCTTCTAAAGCCAAACACATTGAAGAACGGATATCATGCTGGGAATCAACTGGTGGAACTGGGAAATATCCACCTTTAAGAGAAGGACGATGACCTAAATTACCATCTTTATATAATTTTTCTGAATTCCAACCAGCTTCTTCTGAATCTACTTTGCAGAAAGAACCTCTGATGTCTGAACCCCAACGCACATCATCAAAGATAAAAAATTCATTTTCTGGCCCAAAATAAGCAGTATCAGCAATACCAGTAGATTGTAAATAAGTTATAGCACGTTTTGCTAGCGAACGTGGATCACGCTCATAACCTTGCATAGTAGTTGGTTCAATTACATCACAACGTAAATTTAAGGTAGTTTCATCAGAGAATGGATCAAGGACTATTGTGTCAGGGTCTGGCATTAGGATCATATCAGATTCATTGATACCTTTCCAACCAGCAATGGATGAACCATCAAACATTTTACCGTCAATAAAAAAATCGCTATCAATAGTATTAGAACGTACAGTTACATGTTGCTCTTTACCTTTAGTGTCTGTAAATCGCAAGTCAACAAAACTAGCATTATGTTCCTTAATCATGTCTAATACATTTTCACCAGCCATATAACACTCCTTAGAAAGTTGGGATTATAAATTGGTATTTTGCCATATTTTTGATTATAAAGCTAGTTTGACATTCTATTAGAGAAGATTTTTAGGTTTTTCTAGGTAATTTAATAAAAGCCCTTATCTATTTACATAAGATTGGTTAATATATTTTTGTATAGACAAATAACCAAATAATTGTTTAAAATATTCTATACAAAATAGAATTATTACAACAAAGGAGAAAAATTATTTATTTAGAATTAAAAACAATTGGTTGGAGTTTGATGATGGCTGCTATTATATTAGATGTTTTTAGTGTTGTTGCCATGAAATTATCAAATGGTTTTACTAAACTGATTCCAATCATTTTAACAATATTATTTTATATTATGAGTTCTATTTTTTTTGCTTTCACACTGCAAATAATAGATATTAGTATTGCCTATTCAGTAAGTTCTGGTTTAGGTACAGTTATTATAATTATCATTGGAATTGTGCAATTTAAAGAACAATTTACACTTATTAAAATAACCTCTATTAGTATAATTGTATTAGGTATAATAGGATTAAATTTAGGAAGTTAATTATAGTAATTTTTTAAGCTTACAAAATAAGGTTTTATTAATGGCTTTACTGAACTCAATTAAACTCAGATATTTAGCCGAGTTGTATTTAATTGGAATGTAGGGGGTATAAACGATAGTGTCATACACCTTGTCTCAATGCAATTTTATTGCACACTCTCTAGAATATAAATTTGCCCATAAACTACAAATGGTTATTAAATTATGACATTACCTAGAAAATTTACAATTTCAGCAAGACAGTTTGATTATAAAAATATAAATGATAGCATAGATTTTTGGCATTATTATATTAATAGAGACCATTGCACGGAATAGAAAAGAAATTTTCCAAGAGTAAATATTAGTTTTTTAAAATTAAACATTGACAAAATATCTTACATTTAAGCATTTTATATATGTTGCTCTTCATAATTAAATGTTTGATTCCTAGTTTAGCCAATGCTTTACTAATGGCTGATTGAGTTACTCCAATGTTCATATTAAAACCTATCGTTCTAATACTTGTTGATATAATTCTGATAAATTTAGGATGGTTCCACAAGCATGTCCTCATGAAAATGGGGATTGGCTTGGGAGATATTTCTCCTTTTAAATTACTCATTCTTGTGCTGTACACCAAATATTTTGCTTGCTCTTCTCATGCTTTTCTTCAATAATCTATTGCACGTTTTCTTAAATCTTTGCTATAACTCATTTATTTTTATATATAATTTTATGGATTGATTTTATAGGAATGTTACTATATATAATGTTGCAAAGGTAAAGTCGCCCCGAACATAATCAATTATGTTAAATTTAGTAATGAAAAAAAGGCAAAAATAGTAAAAATTACCTGATGAAAAGTAGGGTTATTAGAGGCCTCCCCGATTTGCTTTTTAAGTTGTTGATTTTAAAAGTGGGAAAATACCCGCTTTTTCATGGAAGTTCGCCGATCAGGCAATTGAACATCATTGTCTGAATCAGGATTCACAGGATTAAATGATTTTCTGGATTAAAAACCTTTGATTTAAAATCATAATTTAGGTTTTGTCCTATTAATCTTTAAATTCTGTGAATTCTGATAATTAAATAACCACCGGTATCCAAGCTTTTACCATCCAAATTAGACAATTATCACATAACCTCAAAATAATTGACTTATTTGTCTTCAATTACCAGAAGGATTAGTAAACTTATCGTTAAGCTTCTGCACGTAATTGTTAACACTGCTTAAAATTTCGGTAAGACGTTGTTGAGTTTTACGATTCCAACCAACTGGTTGATTTACAAACCAAATAAATATCTTATTCCAAGTTCCAGTATTCTTATTAAAAGCTCTCGCTAACCCTTCTCGAGTCTGTTCATCAGTAATTTCTGTTTGTAATTGTTTTAATATATTTTTAGCAGCCATATCACCAATCTTAAGGTGCAACCATAAACTAATTATAAAAATAACAGTTGCTATAGTTCCTAAAGATATTGTCCCTAATCCTATTAGCTGTTGCCAAGTTCCGGCTAAGGTATTATCAGTAGTTGCAAACCATAATCCAATTACAGCAATTATTATAAAATCTAACGAAATTTCCGTCCAAATAACTTTCTGTTTCCATCTTTGTAACAATTTTTCAATTTGTGGAACAATATTTTGTTCTAAATCTTTCGCAATATTTTCCAACATGCCAATTACCCGATAAGACCGTTCAACCCCTATTTGCTCCATACGAGCATGGATATCTTCCATATCAGTTTGCGATTTTTTCTCTACTCGTTCTTTCACATTTTCTGGTAATTCTATACACATATCAGGATTAAAAGTATGATAGAATCTTCCAGTAACTAATCCTGTTTGAGCTAATGCACGTGTCCAAGCTGCTACCACTTCTTCTGGATTATCCTCTTGAGCAGTGATATCCATTTGATTTAAAATATATAAAAACTTATTAGAATCAGTACGATCTATAGTTTTAGCAACCAAATGTTCCAAAGTATCACGCATTGCACCAGGTTCAGGATGTCTAGCATCAAAAAATACCAATACTAAATCAGATAAATCTATAATATGTTGGGTAATACGCAAGGTTGAACTGCGTTGATTATCAGCATCAAAGCCTGGCGAATCTATTAATATTTTCCCTTGTAATTTTTCGCTAGAACAAATTTTTAACTGGAGATAAGCATCCAAATGTTGTTCTGCATCATCAGCTACATCGGTTAGTTCCTGACTAATTTTATAAAATGGAAATCGAGGATCAGCATCAATAGCAATAGCTGGTAAAGTACTTACATTTTCATTATTACCAAAGCAAATTACACTGAATTTATCATCAATTGCATGAGTTCCAGTACGTTGTAATTTTGGCTGGTTAAGGTAATGATTAATAAAGGTTGATTTACCGGCCGAATAAGTTCCTAATACTGAAATCATTGGCCACCAAGAAACTCGAATAGCATAAGATTGTGTATCAGGATTTAAAAAACCCAATTTATAGGCAATTTTATCAAGTTCTCTAAATTTATCCACCACTTCGCAAAGAATGTCATTTTCTTTTTTAAGATGTTCTTTTAAATTTTTGAGTCTTACTTCAATTTGAGTCTGTGCCATAATTTTTTCTCATTGAGTTAAATATAAGTCTAGCTGCTTGTACGTCAATTTCAATTTGTTGTTTTAATGCCTTAAAGGAAGCAAATTTTTGTTCACTGCGTAATTTACTCACAAATTCTACTTCTACATAACATCCATAAATATTTTGATTAAAATTTAATACATGTACTTCCAATAACATTTGGTCATCAGCAACTGTAGGCCTAGTTCCTAAATTAGCAACTCCGGCTAATGGTTGTTTATCAATCCCATGTAATAATACTGCAAACACACCTGCCAATGGCGATACATGACGATGAAGAAAAATATTAGCAGTAGGAAAACCTATGGTTCTACCTCGTTGTTGACCATAGCCAATTCGTCCACAAAAAGTATAAGGTCGGCCTAATAATCGGACGGCTTGCTGCATATCATTTTGTTCTAATGCCTGTCGAATACGAGTGCTACTAACTCTTTCACCATCTAAGATAAATGTATCTTGGCTTTCTACTGTAAAACCATATGATTTGCCAGCTTGTTTTAAAGTATTAAAATTACCTTGTCGTCTACGTCCAAAATGAAAATCATCACCAATTACAATATGTTTTACTTGTAAACTTTTAACTAACAATTGTTGGATAAATTCTTCAGTGGATAAAGCTGCAAATCTGCTGTCAAAGTGTATACATAATACTTTTTCAACACCATAACGGTGCATTGCTAATAACTTTTCTCGCAATCTAGTTAAACGAGCAGGAGCTGTATTGGAAGCAAAAAACTCCTGTGGTTGCGGCTCAAAAATAATCACCATCATTGGTAACTGCAATTGTTTGGCTTTTTTCTCCAACTGGCGTAAAACAGCTTGATGTCCTAGATGTACTCCGTCAAAATTGCCTATTGTAGCTACACAACATTGATGATGAGAATTTAATTGCGATATACTTCTAATGAATTCCATATTGTAATCAGCAATCTTTAAAATTAAAAATATAATTATAACTTATTATTGAGTTAATAGGTTAATTATTATAATTTGATTATGAAAATTGCTTCTAAAATAAGTTTTATTTAGAATGTAAATAACAAATTACATCAGATGTATAGTAATTTTCAATTAAATCTAAAAAATAGATTTCTTAAATAGTGGCTGGTATTATGGTTTTAAAATTGCCATTGAGAATAATGATAAAAATTAAAACATTAGACTTCTTGTATAAGATAATCTATTTATTAAGTATTTTTTATAAAATCAAGTGGATTGTTCCAGATATTAAGCCGTTCAACTGGCATTAAACTGCTTTGTTTTTAGAAAGCTATTAATTTGGCAAGATATCAGTTCCAATTAACTATAGTACTATTTAAATTCAATAATCTTTTTGAAAGGCCAAATCTATCGCTTTATTGAAGTCATTGCAAGTATTTTTCAGATTTTTAATCCGTGAT